>JBAQWH010000422.1:0-1811 GCA_049298815.1 Thermoanaerobaculia bacterium
GCCTCGCCGCCAACGGTGAAGGCAGCGGCCGCGACGCCGGTCGCGGAGCCGAGGGTGGTGCCGCCGGTGTTCGAGCGGACCGCGGCCGGGGAGAGGACGACGGTGCCGGCCGTGAGACCCGGGACGATCGTTGCGAAGTTCATGTCGGCCGTCTTGGTAATCGTGATCGGGGCGATCACGCTGGCAGCGGCGTTCGCCGAGGCGGTCGCCTGGCTCTGGGCGCTGGCGGCAGTGGCGACGACGAGGGTCAGAAGGATTACGAGGGCGAAAGTGATACGACGCATGGGTGTCTCTCCTAGTTCGCGGGACACGCCCGCTGGGTTTGCTGTGGGGGGTGAGGGTTGGTGATCCTCTGATCGTGCGCAACCCGGAAACGGCCGATCGAATTACAGTTATTGTGAATGAACTTGTTAACTTTTGTTTCGTGCTTCGCTGTCTGTTATCGGGGTGCGTCCGTGAATCGCGCGTCAACCGAAAACTAAAAAGGAGCTAAAGGCGATCGGGTCAGTGGGTTAAGTTACAAGAACATTACGATGTGACGAGTAACACATTATGATTGTGATGGTTGCGCGGGTTCATCCGCGCAACATCATTGTCGTCGATGCGAGTATCAGCGGGGTTACAGTCCCCCTCTCGCGGTCATAGAATTCGCTCGCGACGCTGTCGTGGCCAACGCGGCAGGCGGGGGAGATGAACGGATGAAGATCGGCCTCGTGGGGTTTCCTGGAAGCGGCAAGACGACCGTCTTCAATGCACTGACCGGCCTCACCGCCGAAACCGGCTTCGCAGCGGCCCGGGGAAAGACCAACCTTGGCACCGTCCGCGTTCCGGATGAGCGCGTCGACGCCCTCGCCCAGCTCTATCACCCGAAGAAGACCACCTTCGCCGAGATCACCTTCACCGACGTTGCGGCCGCCGGCGGTGGCGGGCAGGGAATCGACAACCAGACCCTCGCCGCGATGCGTGAGGTCGACGCCCTCTGTCAGGTCGTCCGCGGCTTCGAAGGAGCGGCCGGTGAACGGCCGAACCCTCTCGGCGAGGCGAGAAGCCTCGAGGACGAGATGAACCTCGCGGATCTCCTCATCATCGAGAAGCGCCTCGAGCGGCTGCATCGCGAGCACAACAAGGGGAGCGAGCTCGAGCTCCTCGAGAAATTGAAGGTCGCGCTCGAGGCCGGAACTCCTCTACGCAGCGTTCCCGACGTCCCGGCCGCAGGATGGGCGAGCCTGTCCGGCTACCGATTCCTGACCCAGAAGCCACTGCTGCTCGTGCTCAACGTGGCCGAGGGAGACGCGTCCGGCCCTCCGCCCGCCGACCTTGCCGCGCATGCCGCCGAAGCCGGCCTCGGCCTCATCGTCCTCTCGGGAGTCGTCGAGATGGACATCGCGCAGATGGGGCCCGAGGACCAGAAGGAGTTCGTCGAGTCGCTGGGGCTCACCGAGCCGGCGATCGCCCGGTTCATCCACGAGGCGTACAAGCTGATCGACCTCATCTCGTTCCTGACTGCCGGCGCCGACGAGTGCCGCGCCTGGCCGATTCGTCGGGGACTGACCGCACCGAAGGCGGCGGGCAAGATCCACTCGGACATCGAACGTGGGTTCATCCGCGCCGAGGTCGTCCGATGGGACGATCTGGTCCGCCTCGGCAGCGAAGCGAAGTGCCGCGATGCCGGCAAGCTCCGCTCCGAGGGGAAGGAGTACGTCGTTCACGACGGCGACGTCATCAACTTCCGCTTCAACGTGTGAGGAGCTGACCGCGCCGGGGTCGAGCTGCCCCGTGCTGCGGACGAGCTGCCCCGCGCTGCGGACGAG
>JBAQWH010000423.1:0-5356 GCA_049298815.1 Thermoanaerobaculia bacterium
GACCTGCGCCGACCCGCCGTACACCTGTGCGTTCCCGCTCACCGGCTCGGTGACGTGCGCGGCGTGACCGAACGCGTAAACGTCGCCGCTCAGCCGCGTCAGCGTGCCCTCCGACCGGCCGACTGCAAGCGCCGGGGTCAGGACCATCAGGAGCACCGCAACTGCAGCGACCGACGTCAGCGGCACGAGGAGGCGCGCGATCCTAAACATCGGCTCCCTTCGGTGCGCGCCTCAGCAGCAGCACGAGGACGGTGTTGATGACGACGAAGGAGATCGCGACGGCGATGTGCCACGCCGGAGGGGCGTTGTGCAGCGCGCCGCCCGCCAGTTCGGACAGGTTCAGCAGGAACGCGAGCGATGGGACGTTCGACACGACGGCCTCGGTGATCCCGCGCAGTGGCGAGATCCCCGCGGCGAGGAAGAGGACGAACGCGAGGATGAGGATGGCTGCGGCTCCGGCCGCCACCAGCGGCCAGGTCCGGTGCGACGCGCCTTCCCACGGTGCGAGCGGCAACGCCTCGGCGCTCACATGCACCGGCGCTGCTTCGATCGCGACGTCGAGCTCCTCCTCGAGCGCCCGGCAGAACGGACATTCCGCGAGGTGCTCCCGGTGCGCTTCGGGATTCTCCATGTACTCTTCGCACGGCGTCATAGCGGTTCCACGAACTGTCCGAGCGCTTCCTTGAGCAAATTGCGCGCGCGGAACAGCTTGTTCTTGACGGTTCCGAGGGGAAGCTTCTTCATCGAAGCGATCTCCTCGTAGGAAAGCTCCGCGAAATGGCGGAGCTGGATGAGCTCGCGGTAGTCGCGCGGCAGGTCGAGGACGGCCTGGTCGATCGCGGCGCTGAGCTGCTTGTTCTTGAGCGCGCGATACGGCGAGACGCCGTCGTCCGCGAATTCGCGCTCCCTCGGCTCCTCGTCGTCGGTCTGCCGCATCAGCGGGACCTCGGAGATCCCCTTCTTCCGCAGCGCGTCGATCGACGCGTTCTGGGCGATCCGGAAGAGCCAGGTCGAGAACTGGTACTTCGGATCGTATCGATCGAGCGCGAGATAGACCTTCACGAAAATGTCCTGCGCCAGGTCGTGGGCGTCCTCGTACCGGCGCGTGATCCGATAAACGTAGTTGACGACCCGCCTTTCGTAGCGTTTCGCCAGCACGGTAAAGAGATCCCGATCGCCCTCGAGTATCCGTGCGACCAACGTACGGTCGTCGAGTTGCTCACGTTCTGACATCGGGTTCTACGTTTCCCATGAATGAAGGTTTTTCGGGGCCCGGCCGGAAGAGTAAAGGGTAAACGGCAAAGAGTAAAACAGGACAACCCTTTCACTCCTCGTCCTTTACCCTTTGTCCTTCCCCAGCCGCCAGAGCCGCGGATGATAGGCTGTCGCGGCATGATCGAGATCGACGATCTGACCAAGAAGTACGGCGATTTCACGGCGGTCGACCACCTCTCGCTCACCGCCCCGGCCGGTCAGATCTTCGGATTTCTCGGACCGAACGGTGCGGGAA
Source organism: Thermoanaerobaculia bacterium (assembly GCA_049298815.1). Classification (GTDB taxonomy): domain Bacteria; phylum Acidobacteriota; class Thermoanaerobaculia; order Gp7-AA8; family Gp7-AA8; genus JBAQWH01. The sequence continues at coordinate 1,511 of JBAQWH010000423.1, forward strand.
AGACGACGACGATCCGGATCATGGCCGGGCTCTCCCTGCCGACCTCCGGACGTGTCCTCATCGGTGGGATCGACGTCGTCGCGGATCCGGTCAAAGCGAAATCGATCACCGGCTACGTTCCCGACCGGCCGTACCTGTACGAGAAGCTGACCGGGCGCGAGCTCCTGCAGTTCGTCGCCAACCTCTACGGGCGCGAGTGGCGCGACTGCGGCGAGCGTGCGGTCGAGACGATCCGCTACTTCGGCCTCGAGGAGTGGCTCGACGCGCGGATCGAGAACCTCTCGCACGGGATGAAGCAGAAGCTCGTGCTCACCTCCGCGCTCGTCCACGACCCTTCGATCCTCGTGATCGACGAGCCGATGGTCGGTCTCGACGCGCTCGCCCAGCGGCAGGTCAAGCAGCTGCTGCGGAGGCTGGCCGGCGAGAAGAAGACGATCTTCCTCACCACCCACACGCTGTCGGTCGCCGAGGCGGTCTGCGACCGGATTGCGATCATCCACCGCGGCCGGATCATCGCGTCGGGAACCACCGAGGAGATCAAGGCCGCAGCCGGACAGCCGGGGAGCGCGCTGGAGGACATCTTCCTGGAGCTCACGTATGACGGCGAGCAGGAGTGACGGTCCGGCGCTGGTGCCGCTCGAGGACGTGCGTGCGAAGTACCGGGAGAAGGCGATCGAGCGCGGCATCAATCCGCGCGATGTCGACCTCCTTCTCTCTGACCTCCTCGGCAGGCCGGTGACGTGGGTCTACGCACACGGCGAGGAGCTCGTCGACCCGGCGCCTCTGCGCGCGTTGCTCGCGCGGCGGTTCTGCGGCGAGCCGCTCCAGTACGTCCGCGGCCACTGCGAGTTCTACGGCCGCGAGTTTGCCGTCGACCGGCGCGTGCTGATCCCGAGGCCCGAAACCGAAATGCTCGTCGACGAGACGCTCCGGCGTGCACCGCGCGGCGGAAAAGTGCTCGACCTCGGGACCGGGAGCGGATGCATCGCGCTGACGATCGAGCGCGAACGGCCCGACCTCGCGGTCCTCTCGGTCGACGTCTCACCCGGAGCGCTCGCGGTCGCGGCCGCAAACCGGCGCCGGCTCGGCTCGCGTGCATGGCTCGCGGCCTCCGACCTCATGGCGTCGCTGCGCGCGCCCTTCGACGTCATCGTCTCGAATCCTCCCTACATCCCGGAGTCCGAGTACAACGGGCTGCAGAAAGAGGTATTGCTCTTCGAGCCGAGGCTCGCGCTCACACCCGGACGGGAGGGGACGGAGATCGTCGAGCGAATTCTGCGCGACGCGCATCGATGTCTCGCGCCGGGCGGCGTCCTGATGATCGAGGTGGGATACGGCCAGGAGGAGGCGGTGCGCTCGCTCGCGCAGCGGGAGCGGTGGTCGGTCGACAGCTTCCTTCCCGACCTCGCCGGCATCCCGCGCGTCGTCGTATTATCGGCGCATGGCGAGTGACAACTGCCTCTTCTGCCGGATCGCGAACAGCGCCATCCCCGCGAAGAAGATTGCCGACGACGAGTACGTCGTCGCGTTCCACGACATCAACCCGCAGGCGCCCACGCACTTCCTCGTCATCCCCCGCCGGCACATCGAGAAGCTCGACGACCTCGGGCGCGAAGACGCTGCGGCGATCGGCATGGCGATCGTGCGGGCCTCCGAGATCGCACGCGACCTCGGCCTCAACGCCGAGGGCTACCGGATCGTGGCGAACAACGGCGAAGGCGCAGGCCAGACCGTGTTCCACATCCACTTCCACGTCCTCGGCGGGCGCGAATTCGGCTGGCCGCCGGGATAGGAAGAAAGAAGTGTGAAGTAAGAAGTGTGAAGTGTGAAAAACACCGCTTTACTTTCACACTTCACACTTCTTACTTCACACTTCTCCTCTCATGCCGGCGGCGGAACCCTGAATCGGTTGCCGCCCAGCGTCACGCGGCCGCTCCTGCGCTTCATCCCCTTCCGGCGGCCGAGGAAGTCTTCCTTCGCTTCGCGCAGGGTCGACGGCACGTAGGTCGCCCCGGCGGCCATCGACTTCCCGCGGTCGCGAGAGAAACCCGAACCGCCGGCGACGATCGCGAGGTCGTTGAAGTTGCTCGAGAGCAGGCCGAGCAGAGCGTAGCCGGCGTCGAGATGATCGAGGTTCGAGCATGAGACGAAGACCGCCTCCGGCTGCACTTCGTCGATGAACGCCACCAGCTCCTGCTCGGGAAGGTCGGTGAAGTAGTCGACCGTGTACCGTTCGCACCGAAGCAGCTGCGTGAGCATCAGCGTCCCGAGCGACAGGCGCTCGCCGGCGACCGAGACCGCGACGATGTGCTTCTCGGGATCGGGCGTGCCGGCGTTGCGGTCGCCGAAGCGGATGATCAGCTCGCGGATCACGTCCTTGATGAAGTGGTCGTGCGCCGGCGTGATGCGATGGCGGTCGAGCTCTTCCTGCGCGAACGCGAGCGTCGGGATGAAGAGGGAGTTGAACATCTCCTCCATCTGTGCCGCCTCGGCGTAGCGGTCGGCAATCGCAATCGCACCGGTCCGGTCGCGGACGAGCAGGCGGTTGTAGAAGCTGAGGTAGCCCTCGAGCGGATCCTCGCTGCCGAACATGATCGAGAAGATCCGGAGCGCGGGGATGAACTCGCCGCCGACGGTGAGACAGACGGTGATCGGCACGGCAAGCAGCAGCCCCACCGGCCCCCACAGCCATCCCCAGAAGATCGCCGCGATGAGGACGGCGACCGGCGATACGCCGACGCGGTGTCCGACCACGATCGGCTCGATGAAGCCGCCGATCAGCTGGTCGCTGAACACGAAGAGCCCGAGGACGGCGACCCACGTGTACCAGTTCGGAAAGAGGGCGAACGCGAGGAAGGTGGGCGCCGCGGCACTGAGCACAGCGCCGATGTACGGCACGAAGCGCAACAGCCCTGCGAGCACACCCCAGAGCGCGGAGTACGGGACGGCGAGCAGCCACAACCCGACCCCGATGAGAATCCCGAACCCGATGTTGAGCAGCGCGATCGTCAGCAGGTATCGGCTGATGCGATGCGAGGTCTCGCCGATCGCCTGCGTCGTGACGGTGAGATGCGCCCGCCCCGCAAGTCTCAACAGCTTGTCGCGGAGTTGTTCGCGGTCGCGCAGGAGGAAGAAGACGACGACCACGATGAGGAAGGTCGTCGCCACGACCTCGACGGTCGGCGCCACCTCTTCGTACCGCTCTCCGAGCGTCTTCCTCTCCGGGACCACGCGGACCTTGAGGTCGGCGGTCTCGGGCCGGTCGCGCACTTCGGCGACGCGCTGCAGCGTCCGCTCGAAGACCTCGAGCGTGCTGCCGCCGGTCTTGCGGAGGAACTGCAGTTTCTTGTCGACGTTCTCGCTCGTCGCGGCCGTCGAGATCTGGCGTGCGACGGAGTTCAGCTGCTGGTAGATCCACCAGCCGCCTACGCCGAGAAGGACGGCGCTGAGGCCGAGCGCGAGGACGATCCCGCCCGTCCGCCGCAGGAACGTCCGCTCCAGGACCCCGACGATCGGGCTCAGAAGGAAGGCGAAGAGGATCGCGAGCGCGACCGGGACGATGACCGGCTTCGCCAGGTGGAGGACCGCGATGATGATGATCGTCGCGAAGAGAATCCGGACATTCGACTGGCGGCGGTCCGCGATGCGCGAATCGACGAAGGCATCGCCCGTCACCGGCGGCGGAATGCGCCGCTGCGACATGGTCCGATCGAACCGGTCAGTGTCCTCGTCGTCGTCTTCGATCAAGCTTCACGAGTCTACTGCAACGCAATGGCCACGGAAGAGGGGGCGGCTTCGCGTGGACCGCTCCCGTGCGGAGGCGCGGTGGCCAGTGTCCGGAAGCAG
>JBAQWH010000424.1:0-16420 GCA_049298815.1 Thermoanaerobaculia bacterium
CCTGAGCCGCCGATGCCCCGGAGGGGCTGAGGACGGCGAAGGACCCCCCGGTGGGCCCGCCCTGAGTTGCCGAGGGGCTCCTTCGCCGCGCTTCGCCGGCCCAGGATGACAGCTTCGACCGCCCCGCCCTGCGGCGGCCCGCTACCTGCGATCGGCCGCCCGTTCGACGCCTTCGATCACGCGGTCGACCTCTTCGCGCGTCGTGTAGGCCGCGCACCCGATGCGGACGAGCCCCTCCGCGAGTCCGAACCGCTCGACGACCGTCGAGGCGTAGAAGTCGCCGTTGCTGGCGAAGACCGCTCTCGCGGCGAGGTCGCGGCAGATCTGCTCCGGCGACACGCCGTCGAGCGTGAAGGAGACGGTCGGCGTGCGCGGGATCCCCGGCTTCGGGCCGTAGATCTTCACTCCGCGGATCGCAGTGAGTCCGTCCCAGAGCCTCTGGGTCAGCTCGCGGCCGCGCTCGTGCAGCGCCGAGTACGTCGCCGCGAGGCGCTCGCGTCTCGTGCCTTCGGCACCGGCGAGTGACGCGAGGAAATCGACCGTCGCGCCGATCCCCGCGATCCCCTCGTGGTTCTGCGTGCCGGTCTCGGCGCGGTCGGGAGCGTAGTCGGGCGAGGGGTCGAGCTTCGGGAACGGGAGCGTGGAGAGGAGCTCTTCGCGCGCGAAGAGGATCCCAGCGTGCGGACCGTAGAACTTGTACGACGAGCAGGCCATGAAATCGCAGTCGACGGCGCGAACGTCCATCAGTTCGTGCGGGGCGTAGTGGACTGCGTCGACGAACACGAGCGCTCCGGCGCCTCTGGCGATTGCGGCCGCGCGTGCGATGTCGTTGATCGTCCCGGTCGCGTTCGAGGCGCCTCCGACCGCGACCAGCCGGGTCTTCGGGCCGGTGAGCTGCGCGAGGTGGTCGTAGTCGAGCTGGACGGTCTCGCGGTTCATCCGGACCGCGCGGACGACGATGCCGCGGTCGCGCTCGAGGGCCCGCCATGGAGCGATGTTCGCGTGGTGATCGAGGTCCGTGACGACGACCTCGTCGCCCGCCGACCAGGTGCGTCCAAGGGCGCGCGCGAGGTGGAAGGTCAGCGTCGTCATGTTCGCGCCGAAGACGACCTCCTTCGCGCTGCATCCGAGGAAGTCGGCCATGGCGGCGCGGCTCGCACTCATCACCGCGTCGGTCTCCTGGCTGCTCGGATAGACCCAGTGCGTGTTGGCGTTGTGGTGGAAGAGGTAGTCGGTGATCGCGTCGGCGACCTGCCGTGGCACCTGCGTCCCGCCCGGCCCGTCGAAGTAAGCCACAGGGAGGCCGTTGTGCGTCCGCTGGAGAGCAGGAAACGACGCGCGGATCGCTTCGGTGGATGCGACGCGAGAGGTGAGTGTTTCGCTCATGGAGGCGAATTCTAGTGCCGACCTGCGAGCTGTCGGTCGCTGTACACTGCGCCGCGATGTTCTCCGGCGAACAGTCCCCCTTCCAGAACTTTTCCCGCGTCGAGTGGGCGCGCCTGCGCGGCGAGACCCCGATGACGCTCGATGCGCGGGACGTCGCGGAGCTCGGCGGAATCCTCGAGACGCTCTCGATGCGCGAGGTCGAGGAGGTCTACCTCCCGCTCTCGAGGCTGCTCAACCTTCACATCCAGGCGGTCCAGGAGCTCCACCGGGTGACGAGCCGGTTCCTCGGCACCGCGGCTCCGCGGGTCCCGTACGTCATCGCAATCGCGGGGAGCGTCTCGGCCGGGAAGAGCACGACGGCGCGCGTCCTCCGCACGCTTCTCTCACGCTGGCCCGACCACCTCCGCGTCGGCCTCGTGACGACCGACGGGTTCCTCTTCCCCAACGAGGTGCTCGAGGAACGGGGGCTGATGAGCCGGAAGGGGTTCCCGGAGAGCTACGACCGGGTGAAGCTCGTGCGGTTCGTCGCCGAGCTCAAGTCGGGCCTCGGTCCGCTCAGCGTCCCGATCTACTCCCACCTCCACTACGACGTCCTCCACGACGAGCAGTTCCTGATCGACGCGCCGGACATCGTCATCCTCGAGGGGCTGAACGTCCTGCAGAGCGGGACGGCCCACTCGGTGTTCGTCTCCGACTTCGTCGACTTCTCGATCTACGTCGACGCGTCGGAGGAGAATCTCGAGACCTGGTTCATCGAGCGGTTCCGCCGCCTGCGGGAGACTGCGTTCCGCGACCCCGAGTCGTACTTCCGGAACTACGCTGCGATGCCGGAGGACGAGGCGCTCGCCATGGCCCGCGACATCTGGAGGCGGATCAACCTGGCCAACCTCCACGAGAACATCCTTCCGACCCGCGACCGGGCGCGGCTGGTCCTCGAGAAGGCCGCGAGCCACGTGGTCGAGCGCGTGAGGCTGCGCCGCCTGTAGGCGCAAGGGGGTCGGGGTGCTTCCCCGGGGGAGGGGCCTCCCGCCGCACGATCCTCGATCGTCTCGGGGTTCCTCGGGGTTCCTCGGGGGTCCTCGGGGTTCCTCGGGTTCCTCGGGTTCCTCGGGGTTCCTCGGGGTTCCTCGGGTTCCTCGGGTTCCTCGGTTCCCCGGGCACTCTTCCCGGCGTGACCGATGTCACCCTTACGCCTGTCATCGGTCATCTTTCACTCTCCCCGGGCAGTCTAATTTCGCCTCGTGAACGCGCTCCAGCGCACCGAATCAGTCGCGCAGCCGAGGGGGATCCGCCGTGTGCCGTGCTGCGCTGGGGACGTTTGCCGTGCTTCCTCACCTTTCCGTCGGGACGTTTGCTTCTTGATCTGCTCTATCGGGTGGGCACCGGTTCTGTCGGGTCTCGGAGTGTGTGTCTGACGGGTCTCCCTCGGCATTTTCTCCCGCATCAGGATCTGAACGCCGCGCGCAATCGCGGCGTTCACTCTTTCTGGCCCGCCCCCGCACGGGTCCCTCGGTCCCTCGGTCCCTGAGTCCCTCGGGGGGGTCCTCGGGTTCCTCGGGTTCCTCGGTTCCTGAGTTCCCCTGGGGACTGGCCTCTATCCGCACGCTCCCCGAGGAACCCCGAGGAACCCCGAGGAACCCCGAGGGACTCAGGGACTCAGGGACTCCCCGCCCGCAACTCCATCAAAGCCGGTAGGTTGGCCTCGATGTGAGGAACGTCACAACCCCTTGTGACTCCCTGCACGGGTGGTTGTTCATACCCGGAGCGACGATGCTCCCGCACACGACGTGACGTCCTGGAGGAACTGAATGATCAGCGTAACCAAACTCCTCGGTGGCCCCTCGTTCTTCGGCGACAAGCTGCGTTACGACAGCAGCTCGAGCGCCCAGAAGCACGGCACCCGGGATGGGATGGGCCCCGTAGTGGTCTGGAACTCGACCAAGACCTGCAACCTGGAATGCATCCACTGCTACGCCTCGGCCAAGAAGTTGAAGTTCCCGGGCGAGATGACCACGGAAGAAGCCCGCGCGATGATCGACGATCTCGCCGACTTCAACGTCCCGGCGCTCCTGATGTCCGGCGGGGAGCCGCTCATCCGTCCCGACATCCTCGAGTTGGCCGAGTACGCGACGAAGAAGGGGATCCGGATCACCTTCTCGACCAACGGCATCCTGATCGACGATGAGAAGGCCCGCCGTCTCAAGGAGATCGGTGTCACCTACTGCGGGATCTCGATCGACGGCGGCGAAGCCAAGCACGACATCATGCGCGCCAAGAAGGGGGCCTTCCAGGAGACCCTGAAGGGCATCCGCAACTGCCGCAAGCACGACATCCGCGTCGGCGTCCGCTTCACCGTCACCGCCGACAACATCGGCGACATCGACGAGGTGTTCAAGCTCGTCGAGGACGAGGGGATCGGCCGCCTCTGCATCTACCACCTCGTCTACTCCGGCCGAGGCGCCTACCTCTCCGGCATCGACACCACGAACGAGCAGAAGCGCGTCTTCATGGACAAGCTGATCCGCCAGACCGACAAGTGGAACGCCGAAGGGCGCGAGATCGAGGTCATGACGGTCGACAACCACGCCGACGGCCCCTTCATCTACCTCTGGCTCCTCGAGAACGATCCTGCCCGCGCCGAGGCTTGCAAAGAGCTCGTGATGAAGAACGGCGGGAACCGCACCGGCGTCGCGATCGGCGCGATCGACAGCTTCGGCTTCGTCCACCCCGACCAGTTCACCCAGCACCACATCGTCGGCAACATCCGGGAGCGGAAGTTCTCGGAGATCTGGACCGACAAGCACGTGTCGCTGCTCGAAGGCCTGCGCAACCGGAAAGAGAAGCTCCGCGGCCGCTGCGCCGATTGCAAATGGCTGGACTGCTGCAACGGCAACTTCCGCGCGCGCGCCGAGGGAGCTTTCAGCGATTACTGGGAGCACGACCCGGCCTGCTACCTCACCGACGAAGAGATCGGGATCGCCGCCGAAGTCACGGCGATGGCCTGATCGACGCAGTCGGATCCGCCCCCGATCGACCAACGCTCAAAGGACCGCCCATCCAATGACCTGCTGCAGCACTGAAGTCACTGTTCCCACCTCTCCCAAGGACGAGATCAACCGCGCGATCCTCGAGGTCTCGGAAGACCAGATCAAGGGGTTCGTCCGGAACCCGCTCCGCGTGATTGCCGAGCGGGCCGACCTGCCGGTCGACGTCGTCATCGAGCGCATCCAGGCGATGCTGCGCGCCGGCGTCGTCCGCCGCGTGCGTCAGACGCTCCTCGCGACCAATCTCGCACAAGGAGCGCTGATCGCCTGGAAGATCACGCCGGACAAGCTCGACCACGCCTTCGAGCTGCTGTCGAAGCACGATCCGTTCTCCGGACACGTCGTGATCCGCAACTCCGAGTCCGGGACGACCGCCTGGCCGCTCTGGACCACGATCAAGGTCCCGACCGGGTTCTCGCTCGAGAAGCACTGCGACTGGATCCGCGACCAGATCGGCGCCGAGCAGTACCGCCTGCTTCCGACGCTCCGCCAGTTCGCCCTCGGCGTCGGCCACATGCGCCGCAAGAACATGGAAGTCGGCGAGAAGGCCGACAAGCCGGCGATGGACATGATCCCGGCGATCGTCGACCTCGACGACCGCGACTGGGCCGTGCTCGTCGCTCTCAAGCGCGACCTCGCGGTCGAAGAAGTCTCGGAAAACGTCTGGGAAGGGCGGGCGCGCGAAGCCGGCGTGACCCTCGGGGAGTTCTACGAAGTCGCCGAGAGCCTCGACGCGCGCGGCGTCGTCGGACGGTTCTCCACCTTCCTCGAGCACACCAAACCGGTCGGCGACGCCAGCGAGCGCCTTTCGAGCTTCAACGGCCTCTTCCACTGGGCCGTGCCGGCCGGGAAGGAGATCGAGGCGGGCCGCGAGATCGGCCGCTACCGGATCCTCACCCACTGCTACTGGCGCGACGGCGGTCCGGAGCTGAACAACGTCAACATCTTCGCCGTCGCGCACGGCGAGACGAAGGAACAGGTGATGGCGCACAAGGCGGCCATCGACAAGTTCCTCGTCGACAGCGGCATCGGCCTCGACTACACGAACGTCTACTGGGGTGGCCGGGCCGAGATCAAGCCCAGCGAGATCGCCCCTGCCGTGTACCGCCAGTGGGCGTCCGAGCGCGGACTGCTCTGAGGACCGACATGCACGAACCGAAATCGATCGACTTCAACCTCAATCCCTTCGTCGTCATCTGGGAGACGACCCGCGCGTGCGACCTCGCATGCGTCCACTGCCGCGCGGCCGCGCAGTCGCGCCGCTCGCAGTTCGAGCTGACCACCGAAGAGGGGTTCAGGCTCATCGACGAGACGGTCAAGCTCAACCCGAAGGTCTTCGTCCTCACCGGAGGGGATCCGCTCAAGCGCGAGGACGTCTACGACACGATCGCCTACGCGAAGTCGGTCGGTCTCGAGCCGTCGGTCACTCCGAGCGCCACGCCACTGCTCACGCCCGAAGCGATCCGGAAGATGAAGGACCACGGGGTCACGCGCCTCGCGATCTCGCTCGACCACTGCGAGCGAGACGCGCACGACGACTTCCGCCGCGTCCCGGGCTCGTTCGATCTCACCATCCGCGCGATCGAGGCGGCCCGCGACAACGGCATCCCGATCCAGATCAACTCCACGGTCAGCAACCGCACGGCGAAGGACATGCCGCGCATGGCCGACCTGCTGTCGAAGTACGACAACATCGTGATGTGGAGCGTCTTCTTCCTCGTGCCGACCGGCCGCGCGAAGACGCCCGACATGATCCAGCCCGAGGAAGTCGAGACGCTCTTCGGCGATCTGTACGAGATCTCGAAGCGGGTCCGCTACAACGTCCGCACCACCGAAGCGATGCACTACCGCCGTTTCGTCCTGCAGAAAATGATGGCGCTCCAGGGGAAGAGCACCGACTCGCTCATCGACCCGGCCACCGGGCTCGTCGATCCGTCGACGCTCTTCATGGGTCCGGGGAGCGGGCCGAAGACCGGCCACCTCGGCATGCAGATGCAGAGCGGCGCCATCACCCGCGCGCCGAAGGGCGTCAACGAGGCGAAGGGCTTCGTCTTCATCTCGCACATCGGCGACGTCTTCCCGAGCGGCTTCCTCCCGCTCCGCGCCGGCAACGTGAAGAAGGAGTCGCTGGTCGACATCTACCGCTCGAGCGAGGTCTTCGTCTCGCTGCGCGACATGTCGAAGCTCAAGGGCAAGTGCGGCGTCTGTGAGTTCCGCGATCTCTGCGGAGGCTCGAGGTCGCGCGCCTGGGCCACGACCGGCGACGTCTTCGAGTCCGACCCGGTCTGCACGTACATGCCCGCGGCCGCGATGGCGATGGCGTAGTCGGGGACGAATAGGACGAATAGGACGAATAGGACCAATAGGACCAATAGGACCAATAGGACCCCCCGCCCGAGCACGCGCCGAGTCGCCTGGGTGGTGGGTTCCTATAGGTCCTATAGGTCCTATAGGTCCCATTGGTCCTATTCGTCCTATTGGGCCCCATTCCCCCCTTCCCTGGCCGTTTCGTTTCACTCACCATCCCACCAGAGGTACGGCGCATCACATGGAACTCGTGACTGGTCGCATCGCCCGATGTGGGTTCCACCCCCACACTGCCGGCTGGAGAGAAACGATGAGTTTCAATTTTCGACGCTTCCTTGTCTGCCTCACCGTGATGCTGGTTGCCGCCGCCGCCGGCGCGCAGATGTCGAACGACGACTGCCTCGGCTGCCACAGCGACGCCACAGCGGTCAAAGACCTCGGGAACGGCAAGACGAAGAGCGTTCACGTCGACCCGGCGAAGTACGGCGCCTCGGTCCATTCGAGCTTCGGCTGTGCCGATTGCCACGCCGACATCACCGACTATCCGCACCCTGAACAGATCCAGAAAGTCGACTGCGCGAACTGTCACCCCGACGCCGTCACCGCCTGGACCAGCGGCCGCCACGCGAAGGCCTTCACCTCGGGAAACCGCCTCGCAGCCGGCTGTCTCTCCTGCCACGGCGGAAACGCGCACACGATCCTTCCCCAGACCGATCCGAAGTCGCCGACGAACCACGCGAACGTGCCGACGACCTGCGGAACCTGTCACAGCCAGAAGTTCGTCATGGAGGGCTCGGGACTCTCGAGCCAGCCGGTGTTCTCGTACACCGAGAGCGTCCACGGGCGCGCCCTGGCTGCCGGCGAGCAGAAGGCCGCGGCCTGCACCGACTGCCACAAGGCGCATGACGTGCTGACCGCAAACGATCCAAAGTCGCCGATCTTCAAGTTCAACATTCCGGCGACGTGCGGGCAGTGCCATGACAAGGTCTCGAAGGAGTTCATGACCTCGGTCCACGGCAAGGCGGTTGCGCGCGGAAGCTCGCAGGCGCCGGTCTGCACCGACTGCCACGGCATCCACAGCATCAAGTCGCACATCGATCCCGCCTCGTCGGTCGCGACGCAGAGCCTCTCGCGCACCGCCTGCGGGCAATGTCACGGCAATGTCCGGATGTCGAAGGAGCTCGGCATCTCCTCGGGCCGGGTGAAGAGCTACGAACAGAGCTATCACGGCCTCGCAAGCCGCCTCGGTTCGTCGGAGGCGGCGAACTGCGCGTCGTGCCACGGCGTGCACAACATCCTCGCGGGCAGCGACCCGAAGTCGACCATCCACAAGAACAACCTCTCGGAGACCTGTGGCAAGTGCCACCCCGGCTCGACCCAGAAGTTCGTCGAGGGGCGCATCCACCTCGAGGAGATGCCGGTCGGGGAGCAGGAGCTCGGTGACAAGGTCCGCAAGTGGGTGAGCTGGATCTACATCCCGCTGATCCTCCTCACCCTCGGCGGCATGGCGCTCCACAACCTCATCATCTGGCTCAAGAAGGTCCGCCGCGCCCGGAAGGACCCGACGCGGACCGTCGTGCGGATGAACAAGGTCCAGCGCATCCAGCACTTCCTCCTGGTCACGAGCTTCTTCCTCCTCGTGGTCACCGGCTTCGCGCTGGCGTGGCCGAGCTCCTGGCTCGCCGCGATCACGGGAGCCGAGGCGATTCGGCGCCTGATCCATCGCGGCGCCGCGGTCGTGATGATCGCCCTCGGCCTCTATCACGTCTGGTACATGGTCTTCACGAGCGAGGGACGGAAGGGCCTCAAGGACTTCTGGTTCAGCTTCAGGGACGCCGGCGACGTGGTCGGCGTGATGAAGTACAACCTCGGCCTCTCGAAGGAGCACCCGAAGATGGGCCGCTTCACCTACGCCGAGAAGGCGGAGTACTGGGCTCTGGTCTGGGGCACGATCGTCATGGCCGTGACCGGCCTCATGCTCTGGTTCGAGATCGAGGTCTCGAAGTCGCTCGGCCTTCCGCGCTGGTTCGTCGACGTCGCCCTCCTGATCCACTTCTACGAAGCGATCCTCGCCACCCTGGCGATCATCATCTGGCACCTGTACGCCGTCCTGTTCGACCCCGACGTCTACCCGATGAACTGGGCCTGGTTCGACGGGAAGATGCGCGAGGGGCAGTACCGCCACGAGCACGAGGCGCACTTCGACGAGATGAAGCGCCGCGGCCACGACGAGAACGACTCGACCGTCTAGCCGGCCTCCCCGCCGGGTTGCATCCGCGCCCCTCTCCGCTCCGGCGGGGAGGGGCGTTTTCGCTTTACGGGGTGCCTCCTGAGGCCCCGCGGCATCGTGAAGCACGCATCGCCGTGACGATCCCCCGAGAACGCACGAAAACGTGTCGGCGGAACACCCATGCGCCCCCTCGATGAGGTTCGGAATCGTGCTTCCAACTGTTTCACGACAGGCGAAAAACACGAGATCACCGGCCTGAACACCGGGGGATCCGATGTATGACTTGTGTCACATCGACCTGCTCCCGTGTGTCACATGGCGACGTGCTCCCCTGGCTCTAGTCTGTCGCCAACGTGAACGCGCACCCCTGCAAGGAAGAGAAGCCGATGTTGGACAAACCAGTGCCCCGCGCGGCCAGCCGGTTCGTTACCGCGGTCTGGATCGCAGCGCTGTCGCTCGCCGCTCTCGCCGCGGCTCCCGTCTTCGCGCAGTCGGCCGCCGACTGTCTTGCCTGCCACAACGACAACGAGCTCGTGACGGAGCGAAACGGGCGTCCGCTTTCCCTGTTCGTGCCCGAGAAGTCGTTCGCAGGCTCGGTGCACGCGAGCATGGACTGCATCGGCTGCCACGAGGACGTCGCAGGCGCCGAGGGCGGCCACGACACGCCGCTCAAGAAGGTGAACTGCGGCAGCTGCCACGAGGATCAGGTCAAGCAGAACGCGGCCTCCTTCCACGGCCGCGCCATGAAACGGAGCGGCGCAGCGGGATGCGTCGCGTGTCATGGCAAGCACGACATCCGCTCGAAGGTCGTCAACTGCTCGTCCTGCCACGACGCGCAGGTCAAGCAGCATGCCGCCTCGCTCCACGGGCAGGCGGTCAAGCGGGGCGATCCGCTCGCTCCCACCTGCGCCTCCTGCCACGGCGGCCACGACATCCGCCCGGCCAGCGATCCTGCCTCGACCGTCTCCCCGCTGCGCGTCCCCTACACCTGTGGCAAGTGCCACCAGGAAGGGACCAAGGTAATGACGGAGCGCAACATTCACCAGGACCGCATCCTGGAGAACTACTCCGAGTCGATCCACGGCGAAGGGCTGCTGAAGAAGGGCCTCATCGTCTCGGCGAACTGCGCTTCCTGCCACACCGCCCACAACATCCTGGCGCACACCGATCCGAAGTCGTCGATCGCGCGCCAGAACATCGCGCGGACCTGCACGCAGTGCCACGCGCAGATCGAAGCGGTGCATCGCAAGGTCATCAGGGGCGAGCTGTGGGAGAAGGAATCGCACATCCTCCCCGCCTGCGTCGACTGCCACCAGCCCCACAAGGTCCGGAAGGTCTTCTACACCCAGGGCATGGCCAACGCCGACTGCCTGAGGTGTCACGAGAAGAAGGACCTCCTCGCCAAGGACGGGCGGACGATGTTCGTCGACGCGAAGGTCCACCAGAACTCGCGCCACGTGAAGGTCTCGTGCGCCCAGTGTCACTCGGGGGTGAACGTCTCCCTGGTCCGCCCCTGCGAATCGATCACGCGCCCGGTCGACTGCGGGGCCTGCCACCCCTCTCAGGCTCAGGAGTACGCGAGGAGCCAGCACGGCAAGCTGCTGCTGAAGGGCGACTCGAATGCTCCGAGCTGCAAGGAGTGCCACGGCACCCACGGCATCCTCGGCAAGCTGCAGACGGCCTCGCTGACCTTCCCGACCAACGTCCCACTCCTCTGCGCCCGCTGTCACCGTGAGGGGCAGAAGGCGGCCGTCCGGTACAAGGGGACGCAGCACCAGATCATCGAGTCGTACACGGACAGCATCCACGGCAAGGGACTGCTCAAGAGCGGCCTGACCGTGACGGCGACGTGCACCAACTGCCACACGGCCCACGGCGTCCTACCGAAGACCGACCCCGCCTCGAGCGTCAATCGCACGAACGTTCCCGAGACCTGCGGCAAGTGCCACCACGGCATCGAGGAGAAGTTCTCGAAGAGCATCCACGCGACGATGGTCGGCAAGACCGACAAGCCGTTGCCGGTCTGCAACGACTGCCACACGGCGCACACGATCCGCCGGGCCGATGCCGAGGGCTTCAAGCTCGACATCATGGAGAAGTGCGGACGCTGCCACGGTGAGATTGCGAAGACCTACTTCGACACCTACCACGGCAAGGTCAGCCAGCTCGGCTCCACGAAGACCGCCAAGTGCTACGACTGCCACGGCGCGCACGACATCCTCCCGGTGAGCGATCCGCGCTCCCACCTGTCGCGCGGCAACGTCGTGCAGACCTGCAAGAAGTGCCATGCCGGCGCCACGCGCCGCTTCGCCGGCTACCTGTCGCACGCCACCCACCACGACCCCAAGAAGTACCCCTGGCTCTTCTGGAGCTTCTGGGGGATGACCGGCCTGCTCGTCGGCACGTTCGCCATCGGCGGAGCGCACACGCTGCTCTGGCTGCCGCGCGCCTTCCAGATGCGCAAGGAGCTGATCGCCGAAGAGGAAGCCGAGGAGCGCGCCTACGAAGAGGACCTGCGCGCGGCCCACGAAGCCGACCGGCGCAAGGACGACGAGACCAATCCCGAGGAGAGAGGTTGATCGATGGAAGCCACCGTCAAGCCGATGGCAGGCACGACCCCGGTGAGTGAGCCTGCGCACACGGCGGAGAGCAGCATCCGGGCCGCCGAGGGAAGGATCAAGGCGCGCGCGCTGCAGTATCAGCGCTTCACGCGGCTCAACCGGGTCCTCCACGCACTCATGATCGTCAGCTTCATCTCCCTGGCGATGACCGGAATGATGCTCAAGTTCTCGTACACGGCCTGGGCTGCGTTCCTCTCGCGCATGCTCGGCGGGTTCGAGACCGCCGGCTTCATTCACCGCTTCGCGGCGACGGTCATGTTCGGCCTGTTCGTCACGCACCTGTGGGACCTCAACCGGCAGCGCCGGGAGGACCACGGTGGCTCGCTGATCAAGCTGATCTTCGGACCGGCGTCGCTGATGTTCAACAAGCGCGACCTCGACGATTTCATCGGCACGATCAAGTGGTTCGTCGGAGCCGGGCCCCGCCCGCACTACGGCCGCTGGACCTACTGGGAGAAATTCGACTACTTCGCCGTGTTCTGGGGCATCTTCGTGATCGGCTCGACCGGCCTGATGCTCTGGTTCTCGGAGTTCTTCACCCGGTTCATCCCGGGCTGGCTCATCAACGTCGCCACGATCGTCCACTCCGACGAGGCGCTGCTCGCGACCGGCTTCATCTTCACGGTCCACTTCTTCAACACCCACCTCCGTCCGGAGAAGTTCCCGATGGACACCGTCGTTTTCACGGGACGGATGCCGATTCCGGAGTTCAAGCGCGACAAGCCGGCCGAATACGAGGAGCTCGTCGCCTCCGGCAAACTTCACGAGCACCTCGTCGAAGCCTACCCGCCGGTGGTCATCCGCGCGTTCCGCGCGTTCGGCTGGACCGCGCTCACCATCGGCACGATGATCGCCCTCTGGATCATCTACGCCATGGTGTTCGCCTATCGGTAGTCGTCCCGAGCGGAGCGCCGGCAGCCGCCGGCCGCTCCGCTCCTCCTCGAGGTCACTTTCCTGATGCGCGCGGTGCCCCGGGTGTGATGAACTACACCCGCGACAGGAGATCCAACCCACCGAGCATCAGGAGCACCCCGAGGAGCCCTCACCCAGCGCAGCGAATCCGACGACGCGCTCGATCGGTTCGAGCAGTTCTCGACAGGAGAAGACAAAGCCCATGTCCGAAGCCACGCCGGCGAAGAAGCCCAGCCTCGCACGCAACCTGATCAGCAGCATCGGCCTGCTGATCGCGGTCCTCGCCCTGATCAACATCGCGTTCCTGGTGTTCATGGACATCGGGGCCGATCACTCGAACCCCTATCTCGGCATCTTCGCGTACATCGTCTTTCCCGGCGTCCTTTGCGGCGGCCTCGCGCTGTTCGTCCTCGGGATGCTGATCGAGCGGAACCGCCGCCGCAAGCACAAGCCGGAGGAGATCCCCGCCTACCCGCGGATCGACCTCAACGACGGGCGGACGCGCAAGATCGCAGGCTGGTCCATCGTCGCGATCTCGGTCTTCCTGCTCGTCAGCATGGCCGGCAGCTATCAGGCCTACCACTACGCCGAGACGGACGCGTTCTGCGGCACGACGTGCCACGAGATCATGCATCCCGAGTACACGGCGTACAAGGCCTCGCCGCACGCCCGCGTCGGCTGCGTGAACTGCCACATCGGCTCCGGCGCGACGTGGTTCGTCAAGTCCAAGCTCTCCGGCTCGTACCAGGTCTACGCCACGATCATGAACAAGGTGCCGCGTCCGATCGAGAGCCCGGTCGCCAACCTCCGTCCGGCGCAGGAGACCTGCGAGCAGTGCCACTGGCCGCAGAAGTTCTGGGGCGCGCAGCTGAAGGTCTTCAACCACTTCGGCTTCGACGAGGCCAACACGCCACGCGAGACGCAGATGCTGATCAAGACCGGCGGCGGCGAGGCAGGCAAGGCGGTCGGCGGCATCCACTGGCACATGAACATCACCAACGAGATCTCCTACATCGCGTCCGACAGGAAGCGCCAGGAGATCGAGTGGGTCCGCATGCGCGACCGCAAGACCGGCCGCGTCACCGAGTACCTCAAGGAAGGCTCGAAGCTGACCCCGCAGCAGATCGCGACGATGGAGAAGCGGACGATGGACTGCGTCGACTGCCACAACCGTCCGACGCACATCTACACCCCGCCCGACCGCGCGATCGACCGCGCGATGCTGACCAACGCCATCCCGCGAGACCTCCCCTACATCAAGGCCAAGGCGGTCGAGACCGTCACCAAGGACTACACCTCCACCCAGCAGGCCGTCGACACGATCGCGAAGGACATCAATTCCTACTACCAGACCGATCATCCGGCCGTCTACCAGGCGCGCAAGAAGGAGATCGACCGCGCCGTCGCGCAGCTCCAGGAGATCTTCCGCACCATCCGTTTCCCCGAGATGAAGGTCGACTGGCGCACGCATCCCGACAACATCGGCCACCTCTACTCGCCCGGCTGCTTCCGCTGCCACAACGACCAGCACGTGAGCAAGGACGGCCAGCGGATCACGAAGGACTGCAAGGTCTGCCACGACATCCTCGGCCAGAAAGAAGCGAGCCGCGTGATGATCGAGGAGCCGCACAACGACTTCACCCACCCGGTGGACCTCGGCGACCTCCGCGAGATGAACTGCTCCGAATGCCACACCGGCTCGAGCATGTAGTCGGCCGCGACCAGGCATCGAATCGAAGGGCCCTCGCGAGAGGGCCCTTCTTGTTGGTACCCGAATAGGACAATAGGACCAATAGGACCTATACGACCTATACGACCTATACGACTCCACCGTTCAGGACTGAGTTCGGGAGGGCGGGTCTTATAGGTCCTATAGGTCCTATTGGTCCTATTGGTCCTATTGGTCCTATTGGTCCTATCGGTCCCTACCGCATCCGCAGCGCCATCACCGTCAGATCGTCCGTCGCGGAGACGTTGCCGGCGAAGGTCATCACGGTCGCTTCGACGGTCGAGACGATCTGTTCGGGCGTGGTGGCGTCGAATTGCGAGAGCGCCTCGCACACAGGCTCGATTCCGAGCTGATCCTCCGCGGCGTTCTCGGCCTCCGTCACTCCATCGGTGAAGAGCACGAGCGACTCGCCGGGATGGATGGTTGTGTGCTGCGTCCGGTAGGTCGCATCCGCGAAGAGGCCGACGATCATGTCGGTCGAGCTCAACTGCTCGACGCCGCTCCGGCGCACGACGAGCGGCGAGACGTGGCCGGCATTCGTGTAATCGACTGTGCCGGTCACCGGGTCCAGCACGCCGACGACCATCGTCACGAACTTGGTCGGTGAGGTCTTCGGAGCCAGCGTGGCGTTGAGCTCGCGCACGAGGTCGGCCGGCGTGGGGTCGGTGCGCGTGAAGATGTTGAACGCGGTCGCGACGCTCGACATCACGATCGCTGCGGTGATCCCCTTGCCGCTCACGTCCGCGACGACGAAGTAGATCCGGCCGTCCGGCCGGGCGACGACGTCGTAGTAGTCGCCGCTGACGGTGCGGCATGGATGGTTCACGGCGGCGAAGGCGCAGCGCTCGTGTTCCGGGAGCACCGTCGGCAGCAGTTTCTTCTGGATCGCGTACGCGGTGCGCAGCTCGTCGTCGAGCCTCGCCTTGGCGAGTGCCTCTTCGCGGAGTCGGGTCGTCTCGAGCTTGACCGCTGCGAAGCGTGCGATCTGCGCGATGAGGCGGACGTCCTCTTCGGTGACGGCGCCGCGATCGGCGAGGAAGTCGATGTAGAGCACGCCGAGGACGGCGTCGCCGACGAGGAGCGGAGCGCAGACCGCCGAGCGGATGTGTTGCGCGACGATCGATTCCGCCCGCGCGAGCCGTTCGTCGTTCGCTGCGTCGAAGAACGACACGACCTTCCGCTCCTCGACGACCTCGCCAAGCAGCGTGCGGCTGATGAGCAGTTCGGTCGAGTCGCGGTCGTCCCGGCGCCGGAGGCGGACCGTGCCGAACGTCTTTCCGTCCGGCTCGAGCAGAGCGATCGCTGCGCGCGACGGATGCAGCAGCGCCACGACGCGGTCGAGGAAGAATTCGAACAGCTCGTTCATCGGCCGGTCTTCGATGAACTGCAGGGCGAGCGATGCGAGCACGCCGGTGCGGGCGTTCTCGTCGACCGCCTCGCGCATCGGAATCGCCAGGTTCTTCGCGTGTGACGGGCCGTCGAGCGGGATCAGCTGCGACTTCTCGGCCGTGCTGTCCACGTCGTCGAAGACCACCTCGCTGTCTCCGAGCGTGATCCGGTCACCCGGGTGCAACCGCGAATTGCCGGCGATGCGCGTCCCGTTCAGCAACGTCCCGTTGACGCTCCCGCAGTCGCGGACGATCCACTCGCCCGAGGCAAAGGCGATCTCGGCGTGACGCCGCGACAGGTAGCGGTCGCGGATCGGGACCGTGCAGTCCGAGGCGCGGCCGAGGGTGATGAGCGGCACCTGGAGGTCGAGCTGCAGCGGAGCGAGGTCCGGCTGATAGACCGTCAGCCGGACCGGTCGGGCTGGTTGTTCCATTGGTTTTGTGCAGCCAATGTACCGCTACGAGTTCCTTCTTGCCAGAGGAAGGGGCGGTCGCGTACGGTTCGCCGACCCGACCCTCCATGCGCTCGTTCATCCGCTACTGGCTCCCCGTCGTCCTCTGGGCGTCGGTGATTCTCGTCGCCTCCAGCGATCTGTTCGCTGCGACCGGGACTGGCGGGGTGCTCGCCGCGATCGTCCGCACGATCATCGGTCGCGACCTGTCGCCGGAGCTCTTCGCGGCGCTGCACCTCATCATCCGGAAGGCTGCCCACCTGATCGAGTACGCCATCCTCGGCGCGCTGGCGCTGAGGGCGATCCGGCAGCAGGCCTCGTGGACGTGGCGCCACGCAGCCGGCGCCGTGG
>JBAQWH010000425.1:0-17204 GCA_049298815.1 Thermoanaerobaculia bacterium
GCTCGAAGCCGCGCCGCAGGCCGAGCCGGCGGTCGAAGAGGAGCAGGCCGCAGCCCCGCCGGCAGAAGCGCCGGCCGTCGAAGAACCTCACGAACAGGCCGCGGAGCCCGACATCGACTTCAGTCAGGCCGACGCGGAGAAGGAACCTCCGGTCAAGACCGTGAAGGTGCGGTCCTCGATCGACGTGATGGCAGAGCTCGAGGCACTGCGCAAGCGAGCGACACAGGGAGTTCCGACCACCAAGCCTGCGCGCAAGAACATCTCGCTCGCGGACCTCGGCATTGCCAAACCGAAGAAGGACCTCCAGCGTACGCTCCACCTGACGATCCCTCCCGACGCACTTCCCAGGGCGCATTCGGTGCGTGTTACCCTGACGTTCGAAGACTCTGAGCAGGAGACCATCGAGGTTCGCGATCACCATCTCGAGCTCGGTGACACCTCCGACGCCCAGAGTCTGACGGTCAACCTGAAAATCGATCTGGCGTAAAGCCGCGGCCGACGCTGCAGGCCGTTTGGATGCGTGGGGGGGTGCACAGTGCGCAACAGTTGGTTGCTGTCGGCGGTTGCTTTGTATTCGGTCGCTT
Organism: Thermoanaerobaculia bacterium; assembly: GCA_049298815.1. Classification (GTDB taxonomy): domain Bacteria; phylum Acidobacteriota; class Thermoanaerobaculia; order Gp7-AA8; family Gp7-AA8; genus JBAQWH01. Next base: position 585 of record JBAQWH010000425.1, read on the forward strand.
GCGCGACTGCACCGACCCCGAAGGCGACGCCGCAGGCGGCCGCCTCCCACACCGTCGCCGCACACTCCGCTGCGAGCGCCGACACCGAGGCACTCCGCCGCGACCTCGAGTCCGCCTATGAGCAGATCGTCGCCAGGTCCGAGCACCGTGTAAGCGTACCGGTCGCGGACCTCGAAGCCGCTGCGTCGATCGAGATCCCCCAGCACCGCACGGTGGAGTCGTCGCTCAAGTACTTCACGACCGGCCTCAAGGACAGCATCCAGACCTCGCTCCTGCGCTCGGCACGCTACCGGAAGGCCATCGATGCCGCCCTCGCCGAGCACAACCTGCCGAAAGGGCTCGCATACCTGCCGGTGATCGAGAGCGCGTATCTCCCGACGCTGACCTCGCGCGCCGGCGCCCACGGAATCTGGCAGTTCATGCCGGAGACGGCGCGGGAGTACGGGCTGCGCGTCGACTGGTGGGTCGATGAGCGGGCGGACCCGGAGCGCTCGGCGCGCGCAGCGGCGGCGTTCCTCAAGGACCTTCACCGCCAGTTCGACGACTGGCCGCTCGTGCTCGCGGCGTACAACGCCGGAGCCGGCCGGGTGAAGCGCGCACTCGCCTCGACCGGCGCCACGACCTTCTGGGAACTGCTCGAGCAGTCAGCGCTCCCGAAAGAGACCCGCGGTTACGTGCCGACGTTCTTCGCGACGCTCATCATCGCCAGCGATCCCTCGGCCTACGGATTCTCGATGGCCGAGCCGGTCGACCCGGTCGAGCGGCGCGTGGAGGTCGAGGGGCCGGTGTCACTCAGGTACGTCGCGGAAATCGCCGGAATCGACGAGAAGGAGCTGCGCGACCTCAACCCCGCGTACCGCCGCGGCATCCTGCCTCCGGGCCGCGCAGCCGTCCGGGTTCCCGCCCAGGCCGCCGAGACGGTCGCACAGAGAGCTCGCACCCTGAAGGACGAGGACTCACACATCAGCATCACCTCGTTCACCCTGAGAAAGGGCGACTCGCTGCAGCGACTCGCGCGGGCCGTCGGTGTGAAGCCCGAGCAGATCCTCGCGATGAACGACCTCCGATCGCAGGCGCGAGTCTCGGCCGGCGACTCGATCTACCTTCCCGTCCGCGCCCGCGAGCTCGGCGCCCTGCTCGCCCACAGCGAAGACCTCGACGTGTTCTACGCGGTCCGCAAAGGGGACACGCTCTACTCGATCGCGAAACGGAACGGCCTGTCGGTCGCCGACCTACGCGAGATCAACGAGCTGCCGAAGGACACGACTCTCAGCGTCGGACAGAAGCTCCGGGTCTCCACGCCTCGGACGATGACCGCCGGCGGAATGTAGAGAAAAAAAGTGTGAAGTTAGAAGTGTGAAGTGTGAAAAAGAGGCCGTCGAGAGCCCTTTCACACTTCACACTTCACACTTCACCCTTCGATCTTCCCCCGCCCGCTCTCTCACGCGGTCCTTGAAATCTCCCCCCCCGCTTGCTAGTTTGGCCGGTCACCATGGCCGAGAGCAGCGATTTCAAGAAAACCCTGAACCTGCCCCAGACGACGTTCGCAATGAAGGCGAACCTGCCGCAGAACGAGCCGAAGCGGCTCGAGCAGTGGCAGTCGATGAAGATCTACGACCTCATCCGCGAAAAGTCCGCCGGCCGGCCCCGGTTCATCCTGCATGACGGACCGCCGTACGCCAACGGCAGGATTCACATCGGCCACGCGCTCAACAAGATCCTCAAAGACATCGTCGTGAAGTCGCGGACGATGATGGGCTTCGACTCGCCTTACGTGCCGGGCTGGGACTGCCACGGCCTTCCGATCGAGCACGCGGTGAACAAGGAGCTCGGCTCGAAGCGGGCCGAGATGCCGGCGGCGGAGATCCGCCGTGCGTGTCGTCAGTTCGCGGCGAAGTACGTCGACGTTCAGCGCGAGGACTTCATCCGCCTCGGCGTCTTCGGCGACTGGGACCATCCGTACACCACGATGTCGTTCGACTACGAGGCCGCCATCGCCGATGCGCTCGGCCGCTTCTTCCAGACCGGAGCGGTCTACAAGGGCCTCAAGCCGGTGCACTGGTGCACGTACGACCAGAGCGCTCTCGCCGAGGCCGAGGTCGAATACCGGGAGCACACCTCGCCGTCGGTCTATGTCCGTTTTCGCATGACGGACGACTCGGTCCACGCGCTCGATCTCCCGATCGAGAAGCCGCTCTACGCGGTGATCTGGACGACGACTCCGTGGACGCTCCCCGCCAACCTCGCAATCGCGGTCAGGCCCGACTACGAGTACGCGGTTGTCGAACACGACGGCGTGAACTACCTCCTCGCGCACGAGCTCGTCGCGCAGGTCGCACCGAAGTTCGGCTGGACTGACTTCAAGGTCGGAAAGCTCTACAAGGGCTCGACGCTCGAGCACCTCCGCTACCGGCATCCGTTCATCAAGCGGGAGGGCGTATTCGTCCTCGGCGACTACGTCACGCTCGACGCGGGCACGGGCCTGGTGCACACCGCCCCCGGCCACGGCGCGGACGACTTCCAGACGGGACGCCGCTACGACCTCGACATCTACACGCCGGTCAACCACCGCGGCGAATTCACGCCGGAAGTGCCGTTCTGGGCCGGCATGCACGTGTTCAAGGCGAATCCGCTGATCGTCGAGCACCTCCGCGAGACCGGAGCCCTCCTGCAGAGCGAGCCGATCGCACACTCCTATCCGCACTGCTGGCGCTGCAAGCACCCGGTCATCTTCCGCGGGACCGAGCAGTGGTTCATCTCGATGGAGAACACCGGCCTCCGCGAGCGGGCGCTCGAGGAGATCGACAAGGTGAAATGGGTTCCGGCCTGGGGCCGCGACCGCATCTACGGGATGATCGAGAACCGTCCGGACTGGGTCATCTCGCGCCAGCGGCTCTGGGGCGTCCCGATCACGGTGCTCTACTGCGAAGGTTGCAACGAGACCGTCAGCTCGGCGGCGCTGTTCGAGAAGGTGCGCAACATCTTCCGGACCGAGGGGGCCGATGCGTGGTACGAGCGGCCGACCACGGACTTCCACGACGAGCCGTGCGTGAAGTGCGGCGGCACGTCGTTCCGCAAGGAGACCGACATCCTCGACGTCTGGTTCGACTCCGGCTGCTCGCATGTCGCAGTCCTCAAGTCGCGCAAGGAGCTCGAGTGGCCGACCGACGTCTACCTCGAAGGGCATGACCAGCACCGCGGGTGGTTCCACTCGTCGATGCTCGTCGGCGCCGGCATCGAAGGCGGCGCACCGTACCGCGCGGTCGTGACGTGCGGCTTCATCCTCAACGAGGCGGGCGACAAGATGTCGAAGTCGTCCGGCAACGCGCTCTCGCCGCAGGACGTCATGAAGCAGAGCGGGGCGGACATCCTCCGCCTCTGGGTCTCGGTGAGCGACTACACCGACGACATCCCGTTCGGCCCGCAGATCGTCACGCGCACTTCAGAGGCCTACCGGAAGATCCGCAACACCGCTCGGTACCTGCTCGCAAACCTCGCGGACTTCGATCCGGTCACCGACTCGGTGCCGCTCGATCAGCTCCAGCCGATCGACCGCTGGATCTACGACCGCGCGGCCCGCGCCGTCGAGCGCTGCCGCCGCGCCTACGAGGAGTACGAGTTCCATGCGGTCTACCACCGCGTGCTCGAGCTCTGTACGACCGACCTCTCCGCGATCTACCTCGACGCGTCGAAGGACACGGTGTACTGCGACCCTCCCGGCTCGCGCGAGCGCCGGTCGGCGCAGACCGCGATGTACCACGTGCTCCGCGGTCTGGTCAGCGTGATCGCACCGATCCTGTCGTTTACCGCCGAGGAGATCTACGAGGCGATGCCGGGAGAGAAGGAGCGGTCGGTTCACCTCACCGAGTTCGCGGACTTGAAGCCGATCCTGACGGACGAGGAGACGGCGGCATGGACGCGCCTCCTCCGCCTCCGCGAAGGGGTCAACAAAGTGCTCGAGACCGCGCGCGCCGCACGTGAGATCGGCCAGGCCCTCGAGGCCGACATCGCCCTGCACGGGGACGTCGCCCCGCTGCTGACCGCAACGGGCGCCGATCCCGTGAAGCTCTTCATCGTGTCGCACGTCGACGTCCGGCCGGCCGACGAATCGATCGCCGACTTCGTCGAGATCGAAGAGATCGGCCGGATCGGCATCACGATGCAGAAGGCGCGCGGCGGGAAGTGCTCCCGCTGCTGGCAGTACCGCGACGAAGTCGCCACGGAAGGGGCGATCTGCACCCGATGCCAGAATGTCGTCGACTCGCTCGCACCGGCGGAGACCCCGACGGCCTGAAAGAAGAGTGAAGGGTGAAGAGTGAAGAGTGAAACCCTCTTCAGCCTCTTTCACTCTTCACTCTTCACTCTTCACTCTTCACTCTTCTAATGCGCTACGCCGACCTTCACCTCCACACCTTTCACTCCGACGGCACCCGCTCGCCGCGGGAGGTGGTGGACGTCGCGCTGTCGTTCGGGATCGAGATCATCTCGATCACCGACCACGACAACCTGGCGGCCTACTTCGAGGTGAAGGATTACGCCGATGAGCGCGGCGTGACCCTGATCCCCGGCATCGAGCTCTCCTGCATCCACGAGGGGCAGGACATCCACATCCTCGCCTACGCCTTCAACCCGCTCGAGGAGCGCATCGAAGAGCGCCTCCGTCAGTTCCGCGCGACGCGCGAGCGGCGCGGTGTCGCAATCGTCGATAAGCTCCGCGACCTCGGGGTCGTGATCTCGCACGCGCGCGTCGAAGAGCTTGCGGCGGGAGGGGCGATGGGGCGGCCCCACGTCGCGCGCGCCCTCGTCGAAGCCGGCCATGCGGTCAGCGTCGCCGAAGCCTTCGACCTCTTCCTCGGCACCGGGAAGCCCGCGTACGTCGAGAAGGAACGCTTCGCCATCGGCGACGCCGTGTCGCTCATCCACTCCTCCGGCGGCTTCACCTCGATCGCGCATCCAACGCTCTACCGCGACCACCAGACGCTCGTGCCCAGACTGCTCGACACCGGGATCTCCGGCATCGAAGTCCTCCATCCCGACGTGGACGCGGCGAACCGCGAGCGCTACTCGAACCTCGCACGGTTCCGCGGCAGGCTCACCACCGGGGGGTCCGACGATCACGGAACGGTCAAGACGATCGAGACGCTCGGCACGATCCGTGTGCCGGAGAACTCGATCAGCTTCATCCTCGACCGGCTGGCGTGAGGTACGCAGTGCCTGGGAAGGCGCGGCCGCGGAAATGATCCGTCCACTCTTCTTCGTCCTCCTTCTCTTCGCTCTCCTGGGCGATGCGCGCGTCTTCCTGTTCGTCATGAACCGGCTCGTCTTCGGGAGCCACCGTCATGAGAAGTCGGAGCTCGGCTGGCTCATGTACGCCGTCCCGCCGGTGCTGCTCGTCCTGACGCTCCTCTTCTGGCCGCTGCATCAGTGGGTCGGCTGGCTCGCTTCGCAGGCGGTCGTCGACCGCGTCACTCCCGAGGCGGTCGAGCGGGCGGCTCTCTCTCCGCGCCTCGCGCAGCTCGGCGCCGCCTGGCTCATCGTCGCGGCGTCGATCGGGCTGTACTGGATCATCGACCGACTTCGGGCGCTAGTGGTGCGCGATGCCCCGGTGGCGGGGACCCGCTCGTCCGAGCCCGAGGTCGTGCGGCTCCGGCGGGCTCACGTGCCGTTCGCGTGGCTGCGAAAGCTCGGCGCGCACAACGACGTGTACGACATCGAGGTCACGCACCACGAGGTGGTCGTGGATGGCCTTCCGGAGGCGTTCGACGGTTTTCGCATCGCGTTCCTCACCGACACCCATGTCGCGTCGTTCGTGAGGCCGGCGTTCTACCGCGAGGCGGTCTCGCAGGCGATGCGGTTCCGCCCCGATCTCGTTCTCCTCGGCGGCGACTTCGTGACCTGGAAGCGGCACATCCCGCTGATGGCCGAGGTGCTACTCTCCGGCCTCTCAGCCCCGGACGGCGTCTACGCGGTGCTCGGAAATCACGATTACTGGGCCGACGCGAATCAGGTCCGCGACCTGATGGAAGCGCGCGGCGTCGAGTTCATCGTGAACCGTCGCGTCACGATCGACCGCCGCGGCACGAAGCTCGATCTGATCGGCATCGACGAGGTCTACCGCGGTGAGCCTGACCTTGAAGCCGCCTTCGCTGGACTCGACGGGAGCACCCCGGTCCTCGGCCTCAGCCATCATCCCGACATCATCGATCTGCTCGAAGGCCGGCGGCTCGACCTCCTCGTCTGCGGACACACGCACGGAGGGCAGATCCGCTTCCCATTCTTCGGCTCCGTCGTGGTGCCGTCGAGGCACGAGGCGCGGTACGCCGCCGGATTTCGACGCGTCGGGCGGGTGTTGATCTACGTCAGCCGCGGGATCGGTGCGATTCCACCGCTGCGTATCCTCTGCCGGCCCGAGGTCGCAACGTTCACCCTGCGGCGCGCGTGATGACCCCCTCACTCTCTCGACTCTGGCCCGCACTCGAGCGGATCGCGCACGAAGAAGGCGTGTTGAAGATCGGCGCGAGCAACCTCGCAGACCTGCATGCGGACGTCTTCGCGGGATGGATCGCGCGCGGAGAGGGCGCCGACATGGCGTACCTCGCGAAGAACGTCGCCGTGCGCGCCAGGCCGGAGGAGCGCTACCCCTGGGCACGCTCGGTGATCTCGATCCTCGTCCCCTACTCGCCTCGCCGCCCCGAAGCGCAGGAAGGGGCGATCAGCAACCACGTCGCGCGCTACGCACTCGGCGATGACTACCACGACGTGCTCGACCGCATCCTGCGGCGGCTCGAGGAAGAGATCGGACGTGCGACCAGCCAAACGGCAAGAACGTGGAGGTACGTCGACACCGGTCCTCTTTCGGATCGTGCTTACGCAACGCAGGCGGGCCTCGGCTGGATCGCAAAGAACTCGATGCTCATCAGCGAGCAGCACGGGTCGTACTTCTTCATCGGCACCCTGGTCACGTCGCTCGAGAACGACATCACCCCCGAGAGTGTGGCGGACCGCTGCGGCACCTGCACGCGCTGCATCGACGCCTGCCCGACTGACGCGATTCGGCCCGACCGCACCGTCTCGTCGCCGCTCTGCATCAGCTACGCGACGATCGAGCACCGCGGCCCCCTCGTTCCCCACGTCGCCGAGCACCTCGAGGGAAACGTGTTCGGCTGCGACATCTGCCAGGAAGTCTGCCCCTGGAACTCACGCGCACCGGAGTCACACCCGGCGTTTGCTCCACGCGAGGCGTACCGCATGACACCCGTGACCGACCTCCTTCGCTTCGAGCAGGCGGAGTTCTCGGCCCTCTTCCGGCGGAGCGCGATCAAGCGGGCGAAGCTCGCGGGAGTGAAAAGAAACCTCGAGGCCATCGCCCTCGCCGCTTCCCTCGCTCCGGACGACGCGCAGTAGCGGCCCTGTTCAGCGGGTAAAATCGAGCGCATGTCCGAGAGCGTCACCGACGCTTCCATCCCGGCAGGGCCTGGCGAGCCCACATGCGCGAACTGCGGAGAGGGCCTCCGCGGCCAGTTCTGCCACGCCTGCGGCCAGAAGGCCGGGCATCACCAACTCGATTTCCACCACTTCGCCCATGAGGCGATCCACGAGATCGTTCACCTGGACGGCAAGATCGTTCAGACGCTGAAGTTGCTCGTGTCGAGACCGGGCGAGTTGACACGGCAATTCGTCGCGGGCCGTCGAGTGCGTTACATCGGCCCCATCCGGCTCTATCTGACCTTCAGCATCCTGTTCTTCGCACTCGCGGCGGTGTTCCCATCTGCGACGGGAGGGGCGTTCAAGGTCGGGCTCACCCCCGCCACGCCGGGCGAACGGCAGTCGGATTTCAGACAGCGACTCGAGACTGCAACCCGAAAGGCCGGACAGCAGGGCGGCGTCGGAGTGGTCGTGATGCACAACCTGCCGAAATCGATGTTCGTGCTGATGCCGCTGTTCGGCGTGCTGACCTGGGCGTTCTACCGCAGAGACCAGCGGTACTACATCGCTCACCTCTACTACGCCATCCACTTCCATGCGTTCGTGTTCCTCGTGCTGTCGATCGCACTCCTGTTCTCTCTGGCAGGACCGGCCGGGAGGATCGCGGGGGCTCTGCTCTTCTGGAGCATCGTGCCGTACCACTTCATCGCGCTGAGACGGGTCTCCGGCGGAAGCCGATGGGCGACGTTCTGGAAGGGGTTCGTGATCGGCGCGATCTACTGGTTCCTGTTGCTCGCAGCCGTCCTGATCGTCACGCTGCTCGTTCTGCTGACGGTGTAGTCGTCAGTGGCCTTCGAGGTGAAACGCGCGTTCGACGATCGACGGGTCGATCGACCGGTCGAGGTACTCCCACACCGCAATCGCATCGGGATGATCGGCGATGGCTGCAGCCGCGGCACGCGATTCGGGATCGTTGATCACGAGTCGCGCCCGGCGGTACCAGTGGATCGCCTCCTCCGGGTTGAGGCGCAGCTCTTCGCGGACGCCCTGAATCAGGAGGTACTGCTCGGCCGGGATTCCGGAGTGCGAGGCGCTGCCGAACGACGGGGCGAGTTGCCTGGCCCGGGCCCGCATGATCTTGAGCTTGAGCCCGAGCGACGCCGTGTCGAGTGCCGCCCGGTTCGTCGCACAGAGATGGCCGATGACGAGCCGCATCATCTCGGGCTTCTCGTCGATCTGCAGCCCCGCGCGCCAGGTATGGCCTCCGCTCGGGGAGACGGATTTCATCGCGCTCCAGACCACGCGGATCGAGACGGAGAGTTGAATCGGCAGATCGGACGATCGGAGATGGAGGGTCGCCTTCTCGCCGATCGTGGTCTCCGAGAGTGATTCGATGCGGGCGCCGCGCGTCGAGAGGTTCTCGATGAGGATCGGGCGCGTACCGAGAAGGGCGTCGAGCGACGGAGCGAGCTGGAAGCGGTCCGCAGAGCGCAGCTCTTCGATGCGGTGCGTCCGCCTCGAGGCTGCGAGGTGCTTCATGAGCGTGGCGACCGTCTCGTCCGACGCATAGGTCCGCAGGCCGGAGACGAACCAGCCGTTCTCGCTCTCCTTCTGCGTCCAGACGACGAGGCCTTCGAGGCTGACCGCCGAGACTGACGTGAGTGGAATGGTCACGAGCCCCTTGGTGCCGGTCGGCAGCTTCTTCTCGTGACGGACCCGGGCGCCTTTGCCGGAAATGTCACACAGCGCGACGCTGGCGTTGCCGAAGGTCCCAGCGAGAGGAGGGTCGATCAGGAAGCGCTCGGCGCTCCTCAGGTTCGTGGCAGCGGTCTCGTGCATAGGGTGCGTATGTGGAAGCTTACGCCGTGCACCGGGCTGAGCCAAGAGGCCATCCATCCGGCGCCTGCGGCCTGCGCCCTCGACCCGGGTGACGGAGCCCACTCCGCGGGGAGGCGGCCTGTGCGACGATAGGAGTGGAGGCGCTGCATGGACCGTCAGTACGACATCATCACTTTCGACTGTTACGGAACGCTGATCGACTGGCAGGACGGCATCACGGACGCGTTCATCCGGGCCGGCCGCGAGGACGGGATCGAGCTTCGTCGCGACGACATCCTCCGCGCATACGCCGTCGTCGAGCCGGTCGTCCAGCGCGAGCACTATCGCAGCTATCAGGAGGTTCTCGCCGAAAGTGCGGGCCGCGTCGCTCACGCTCTCGGCTGGCCGCTCGCCTACGAGCGCGGGACGTTCCTCGTCACCTCGCTGCCGTCGTGGAAGCCGTTCGCCGACACGAACTCCGCGCTCGAGCGTCTGCGCGACGCCGGCTACAAGCTCGGCGTGCTGTCGAACGTCGACGACGACCTGTTCGCCGCGACGCGCCGCCACTTCACGGTGCCGTTCGATCTCGTCGTCACTGCCCAGCAGGTCCGTTCGTACAAGCCCGATCCACGCCATTTCACCGCGGCAAAAGAGAAGATCGGTGCCCAGCGCTGGCTCCACGCGGCGGAGAGCAACTTCCACGACATCGTCCCGGCCACTGCTCTCGGGATCCCGACCGCGTGGGTCAACCGCAACGCGATGCACGCACTCCCAGGCGGAACGCCCACGTACACGGTGAAGGACCTGACCGAGCTCGCGGACCTGCTGACGAAGTAGGTTCCTCGGGTTCCTCGGGGGACCCGGGGGCATTGGGCGCCAAACAAAAAGCCCCGGCTTCCCGCCGGGGCTTTGTTGTCTTCCGAGCTGCTGTTCTACACGGTCTCGACGATCATCGCAGCCGCTTCGCCGCCGCCGATGCAGATCGCAGCCATGCCGCGCTTCGCCCCCCGCTCGCGGAGAGCGTGGATGAGGGTGACGAGGATGCGGGCACCGCTGGCGCCGATCGGGTGGCCGAGCGCGACTGCGCCGCCCATGACATTGATCCTGTCGTGGGCAATGCTCGCGTCGCGCATCGCCGCCATCGCGACCACGGCGAACGCCTCATTGACCTCGAACAGATCGATGTCCTTCACGGTCAGGCCGGCGCGGCCGAGCACGAGCTCGATCGCCTTGCCGGGGGCGGTCGTGAACCACTCGGGCTCCTGGGCCGTCGTCCCCTGCGCGATGATCCGAGCGATCGGCTTCAGGTTGTTCGCCTGCGCGTAGTCGGCCGAGGTCAGGACCAGCGCCGCCGCCCCGTCGTTGATCTTCGAGGAGTTCGCGGCGGTGACCGTGCCACCGTCACGCTGGAACGCGGGCTTGAGCGACGACATCTTGTCGAGCGGAGCGGAGAACGGCTCCTCGTCGTCGACGACGAGCGACTTCCCCTTCTTCCCTTCGATCTCGACGATCGCGATCTCGTTCTTGAACTTGCCGCTCTTCACGGCTTCCTGGGCTCGTCGGTACGACTCGCGCGTGAAGTCGTCCTGCTCTTCGCGCGTGAACGCGTACTTCGCGACGCAGGTCTCGGCGCAGTTGCCCATGTGCTTGTCGCCGTACGGATCCCACAGGCCGTCCTGGATCATCAGGTCGATGACCTTCCCGTGGCCCATGCGGAAGCCGCCACGCGCCTGCGGCATCGCGTACGGAACGTTCGACATCGACTCCATGCCGCCCGCGACCGCGAGGTCGTACTCGCCGCAGCGGATGTCGTTCGCCGCGAACATGACCGACTTCAGTCCGGAGCCGCAGACCTTGTTGACCGTGACGGCACCCGCGGAGACCGGGATGCCCGCGTAGATGCCTGCCTGACGTGCCGGAGCCTGACCGATGCCGGCCTGAAGCACGTTGCCCATGATGACCTGCTGAACCTGCGCGGGATCGACGCCGGCATTGGCGAGCGCGGCCTTGATCGCGATCGCGCCGAGACGCGGCGCAGGAAGGGAAGCGAGCGCGCCCTGGAACGAGCCGATGGGCGTGCGGGCGCCCGACAGAATGACGATTTCTTTCATGAGGACCGCTCCTTTTGAGGGGTTTCACCGATGCGATAAGATCGCCCGGCTCTTCATCAGACACCGTCGCCCGAACGGCTGTCAACCACTCGACACAGGAGTCATCATGTCCCTCTCTGCGATCACGGACCGCCGTCTGCACATACAACCGGCAGAGGTCCACAACGTACTGTCGCGGCACATGCTCGCCGACGGTTATGACCTCGTCATGGACCTCCGGAAATCGAGAGGGTCGTGGGTGTTCGACTCGCGCCGCGGCCGGAACGTCCTCGACTTTTTCACGAACTTCGCCTCGGTCCCGATCGGGTACAACCATCCAAAGATGGACACGCCCGAGTTCCGGGAGCGCATCGCCGACGCGTCGATCAACAAGCCTGCGAATTCCGACATCTACACGACGTACATGGCCGAGTTCGTCGAGACGTTCGCGCGGATCGCGATCCCGCCATCGCACGACAAACACCTCTTCTTCGTCGAAGGGGGAGCCGTCGGCGTCGAGAACGCAATCAAGAGTGCCATCGACTGGAAGGTCCGCAAGAACCTGGCGAAGGGCAACGGCGAGAAGGGCACGCAGATCATGCATCTGCGCGAGTGTTTCCACGGCCGCACCGGCTACACGATGTCGCTCACGAACACGGCCGACCCGCGGAAGACCCAGTACTTCCCGAAGTTCGACTGGCCGCGCATCGAGAACCCGAAACTGCGATTCCCCCTCACCGCGGAGGTCGCCGCGGACGTCGAGCAGCGTGAAAAGGCCGCGATCGAGCAGGCGAAGCGGTTCCTGAACGAGCGCAAGGACGAGATCGCCGCATTCATCATGGAGCCGATCCAGGGCGAGGGCGGCGACAACCACTTCCGTCCGGAGTTCTTCCGCGCGATCCGGCAGCTCTGCGACGAGAACGAGATGCTCCTGATCTTCGACGAAGTGCAGTCAGGCGTCGGGATCACCGGGAAGATGTGGTCGTTCCAGCACTACGGCGTCGAGCCCGACCTCTTCTGCTTCGGCAAGAAGACGCAGGTCTGCGGCTTTGCCGCGAACGAGCGGCTGCTCGACATCCCCGACAACGTCTTCACCATCTCGTCGCGCATCAACTCGACCTGGGGCGGCAACCTCACCGACATGGTGCGGTCGCAGCGCTACTTCGAGATCATCGACGAAGAGAACCTCGTCGACAACGCGGCGAAGGTCGGCGCCTTCTTCATCTCCGAGCTCGAGCGCTTCCAGACCGAGTTCCCGACCCTCGTGTCCAACGTGCGCGGCCGCGGCCTGATGGCGGCCTTCGATCTCCCGAACGGCGAGATCCGCACCAAGGCGCTCGACGCGTTCATGGAACACGACGTGATGGTTCTCTCCTCGGGCCATCAGTCCGCCCGCTTCCGCCCGCCCCTCAACCTCTCGATGGATGAGGCGAAGGAAGGGATCCGCCGGATGGAGCTCGCACTCAAGGACCTCGCCTGACAGCCGGCCGGGCCGGGGCCACCGCTCCGGTCCGGTTCCTCGGGGTTCCTCGGGTTCCTCGGGTTCCTCGGTTCTTCGGGGGCTGAACCACCAGGGCTGCCGGGTGGGTCGGGGCCGAGCGCCATGCTCGTCGGGTGGGTTCCAACCAGGGCGCCGGAGGCGCCTGTCCGCGTCGGCGCCCGATGGGGTGGATCCATAGGTCCCATAGGTCCCATAGGTCCTATTCGTCCTATCCAACGGGCGCGCCTCCGCCGCGCTGATCCTCTCGGAGGTAGCAGTTGCAGGTTCCCGCGCCCCCCGAGGAACCCGAGGAACCGCCCCCCCCGCTACGCGTCGAAGTACTTGCCGACCTCATACGGATGCGGCCTGTTGCGCACGGCGGCGTCGTCGGCTCGCAGGTGCTTGATGTAGTCGGCGAGCTGCTCCGCGTCGAACACGTCGCCCTGCAGCAGGAACTCGTGGTCGCGCTCGAGCGCGTCGCACGCTTCGCTCAGGCTCGTCGGGAGGCTCTTGATCTTCTTCCTCTCCTCTTCGGTCAGGGCGAAGACGTTCTTGTCGATCGGGCCGAAGCCTTCCTCCCGCGGATCGATCTTGTTCCGGATTCCGTCGAGGCCCGCCATCAGCTGCGCGGCGAGCGCGAGGTAGACGTTGCAGGTCGCATCGGGCGGCCGGAACTCGAACCGCGCAGTGTCCTCCTGGTCCGCGTACTTCGGCACGCGAATCGCCGCCGAGCGGTTGCCGAGCGAGAAGATGGCCGAGACCGGCGCCTCGAATCCCGGCACCAGCCGGCGGTACGAGTTGGTGCTCGGGTTCGTGATCGCGAGCAGCGCCGGCCCGTGCTTCAGGATCCCGCCGATGTAGTGGAACGCGAGCTCGTTGAGGCAGCCGTAGCCGTTCGGATCGTAGAAGACGTTCTTCCCGCCCTTCTTGAGCATCTGGTGGAAGTGCATGCCGCTGCCGGCTTCGCCGAACAGCGGTTTCGGCATGAAGGTCGCCGTCTGGCCGTGACGGACGGCGACGTTCTTCACGACGTACTTGATGATCTGCGTCGCATCGCCGGCCTGGAGGATCCCGAACAGCGGCGTCTCGATCTCGCACTGTCCGGGGCCGCCGACTTCGTGATGGTGGTACTTCACCTCGACACCGAGGTTCTCGAGCTCGATGCAGATCTCACTGCGCAGGTTGTGCAGCGAGTCTTTCGGCGGAATCGCGTGATAGCCGCCGTGCAGCGGGATCAGGTGGCCGTGTCCGGCCGTCGCGCTGTTCCAGTCGGCCTCGGAACTGTCGACCCGGTACGACGCCACGTTCACGCCGTTCTCGATCGAGACGTCATTGAAGACGTAGAACTCGTACTCCGGTCCCCAGATGCTCTGGTCCGCCACCCCGGTCGTCTTCAGGTACTCCTCCGCCCTGCGGACGATGTTCCTCGGGTCGAAGGCGAACGGCGACTTCGTGTCGGCCTCGTACGCCGAGCAGATGAAGCTCAGCGTCGGATGCCGATAGAACGGATCGCGGAAGGCAGTGGAGAGGTCCGGCAGCAGGACCATGTCGCCCGACTTCACCGATTTGAGACCGACGCTCGAACCGTCGAACCCCACGCCGTCGCGCATCAGGTGCTCGGTGAACTGCCCGGCCGGGATCGTCACGTGGTGCCAGCGACCCCAGAGATCGCTGAACTTGAGGTCGACCATCCGGAGCTCTTCGCGGCGAATGTAGTCCTGTGCTTCCTGAACGTTGGCGAACAAGTGCCCTCCATGCGTGCAGGGGGCACCACTGGCCGGCCTGCGTCGCGGCGAGCGGAGATTACGGGGAGCGGCGCGCGGGAGGATGTGACATCCGACATGCGGACCGAGTGGCGGTCACACGCGCTCGAAAGGGCTCGGGCTCAGTTTTCGACGGCCTGCGCGAGCGTCGGACGAGGCGCCTCCGCAAACTTCGTGTGCGGCCTGCGGTTGAGCACGAGGTAGCCCCAGAGGAGCTGCCCGTAACCGACCGGCTTCATCCCCCGCTTCTCGAAGAACGGCAGCAGGACCGTCTGCAACTTCGGCAGGTTGTAGAAAGGCACCGCCGGAAAGTAGTGATGCTCGAGGTGGTAGTTCGAGAAGAGGAAGACGGAGCTCCAGAACCGTGAGCCCTTCACGAGGGTCGACCACTGCGCCGGATCGGCCGGGTCGATGTCGTAGTGCTGCCCGAGACGGTTCAGCGCAAACGCGATCGGGAAGACCAGGAAGACCGGCACGACGTAGAGCTTCCACGCCATGAACGGTCCGCCGGCCCAGGCGATCAGCGCCAGCAGCGACAGATGAAAGCCGATCGTCACGAGCCTCTCTCGCGCGATCCGGCGGCGCAGCTCGGGCGGGTACGACGCGGTTTCGCGGGCCGCAGCGCGGAAGTAGATCGGGAAGAGCGCCGGCGTGAAGTACAGCAGCTTGAGCCAGCGTGCGTTGATCTTCGGCGACAGATAGTGGCGCTTCGGGTCCTCCTCGTCCGACCCGAGGCCGGCGTGGTGGTCGAGGTGCCACTTCGTGAACTGCGTCGCGGAGATCCCGCTCGGGATCGCGTAGGCGAGGCCCAGGAGGCGATAGAGCAGGTTCCGCCGAGGGTCGATGACCGTGCGATGCACGACCTCGTGCAGGAGCACCGTGAAGTCGAACACCGCGAACCCTGCCACGAAGGCGAACGGCAGCCAGAGGTACCACTGGTCGAGCAGGGCGATGGCAACCGCGGAGCCCGCCAGCGCCGCGACGTTCGCAATGGCGATCACCGCGTGCAGCAGAGGCCGGCGTCGGTGCAGCTCGCGGAGGGCCTCGGCCGGCACTTCGGCCGCCAGATCGGCGCGCAACTGCCGCGCGTGCTCCGAGTAGTAGCTCATCGGTCCCTTTCCGAACACGGCACGGAACTCGTTTAATTCGATCCTGATGCGGATCTACACCATCGGTCACTCGACCCGGACCACGGACGAACTCGCTCTCCTGTTGAAGCAGTGCGGCGTTCAGCGCCTGGCCGACATCCGCCGGTATCCCGGCTCGCGCCGGCTGCCGCATTTCTCCCGCGAGCGACTCGAGGCCGATCTGCAGGAGCACGGAATCGCGTACGTCCACGTACCGGAGCTCGGCGGACGGCGAACGGCGGCACCCTCGTCGCCGAACGGAGCCTGGGACAGCGATCAGTTTCGCGGGTACGCAGATCACATGGGGACCGACGAGTTCCGTTCCGCCGTCGACCGCCTGCTCGACTCGACGCTCGTGACGGCCCTGATGTGCGCAGAAGCGGTCCCCTGGCGGTGCCATCGCAACCTGCTCTCGGACGATCTCGTGCGTCGGGGCGTCGAGGTCGTGCACATCCTCGGACCCGGCAAGCGGTCGAGGCATGAGCTCAACCCGATGGCCCGCCTCCTCGACGACCGCGTGATCTACCCGCCCGAGCAGGGATCTCTCGCGTTCTGAGGATCGACCCAGCCCAACCATAATTAAAACTATTTATAGTGACTATTTAATCACACTATATTTACGCAGAATCGGGAGCACGCGATCGAGCGGCAGCGCCTCGACGTCGCGCACGGACGACGCCTTGAACAGCGAGTTGATGATCGCCTCCTCGGTCGCCTCGATCGTCGCGAGGAACAGCGGCGACATGGCGTCGTTCGGCACGAGCTTCCCCGCGTCGCGCCGCGTGCTGAACGCGATCGCGTAGTCGCCGCTCCCATTCGTCCCGGCGGCGCCGGTCCGCGCCAGCCCCATCATCGTCCGGGCACCCATCCGCTCGAGGTTCCGCGCGTCGACCGGCGCGTCGGTCGCGACGATGATC
>JBAQWH010000426.1:0-2559 GCA_049298815.1 Thermoanaerobaculia bacterium
CCGGCGGACCGAGGGGCGAAGCCACTCGATCCCGGCGGCGAAGAGGAAGACGGCCGCGGCGGCGAGGACGACGCCGATGACGACCGTCCGCGCGACCCGGCGCCTGCGTTCCGACTGAGGAATTTCACGGTCCATCGAGCCGGGTCATAAGGCGAGCGGAGTGCCAGCCTTCGCGTCCGTGTTTTCAACGAGTTAGGTTGGCGGCACTGTTCGAAAGCGGGATCGGGTGTGCGGAAACGGACAGGAGGACCAATAGGACGAATAGGACCTATGGGACCTATGGGACCTATGGGACCTATGGGACCTATGGGACCCACCGCCCGAGAACGACGAAGGGAGGGCGGACCCTATTGGTCCTATAGGTCCTATTGGTCCTATTGGTCCTATTCGTCCTATTGAAGGCTCATCGCTGCCGCAGCCGGCTGTGCCGCCACCCGTACGCGAGGTAGAAGACCAGCCCGATCCCGAGCCAGGCGAGGAACCGCCACCACGAGCTCGGCGGGAGGTAGTACGCGAGGCCGATGCACGACACGGCGCCCATGAGTGGCAGCATCACCGGCCCGCCGGGAACGCGGAACGGCCGCTCGCGGTGGGGATCCTTGAACCGCAGGACCATGATGCCGATGCAGACGAGGGTGAAGGCGAACAGCGTCCCGATGTTCGTCAGGTCGACCATCTCGTCGAGCGACGTGAACCCTGCCGTGATGCCGACGATGCCGCCGGTGAGGATCGTCGCGACGTGCGGGGTCTGGTACTTCGGGTGGACCTTCGCGATCCATGACGGCAGCAGTCCGTCGCGGGCCATCGCGAAGAAGATGCGCGGCTGACCGAGCTGGAAGACCAGGAGAACGGCAGTGTGCGCGATGACCGATCCGAGCGCGACGACGCCGACCATCCAGTTCGGCATGTTCACGTACTTCATCGCGAGGGTCAGCGGCTCGGCCTGCTCGCTCGAGATCGTCGCGTGCAGCTGCGGGTAGGGGATCATCCCGGTGAACACCGCGGCGACCCCGATGTAGATGATCGTGCAGATGATCAGCGACCCGATGATGCCGATCGGCATGTCGCGCTTCGGGTTCTTCGCTTCTTCGGCCGTCGTCGAGACGGCGTCGAAGCCGATGTACGCGAAGAACACGATGGCGGCACCGGCGAAGATGCCCGGCGTACCGTTCGGCGCGAACGGCGTCCAGTTCTCCGGCTTCACGAACTTGAAGCTGACGATGACGAAGAAGCCGAGCACGAGCAGCTTGAGCCCCACCATCACGAAGTTGAAGCGGGCCGACTCGCGGATCCCCCAGATCAGCACGATGGTGATGAAGAAGACGATGGCGGTCGCGAGGATGTTGTAGACGATCGGGATCCCGAAGACGTGCGGCGCCGCCGCGACGATCTCCGGCATCTTCCGCGACGCGGTCCCATAGTCGATCACCAGCCACGGCGGGATGTTGATGCCGAAGCCCTGGAGCAGCGTGTTCATGTAGTTCGCCCAGGAGATCGCCACCGCGACGTTGCCGATCGCGTATTCGATGATCAGGTCCCACCCGATGATCCACGCCACGAGCTCGCCGAGCGTCGCGTACGAGTACGTGTACGCGGAGCCGGAGACCGGCACCATCGACGCGAACTCCGCGTAGCAGAGCGCCGTGAAGCCGCAGACGATCGCGGTGATCACGAACGAGAGCGACAGCGCAGGCCCGGCGCCGGGCCGCAGATGATCGCCGGCGGCCGCCGTCCCGATCGTCGCGAAGATGCCGGCGCCGATGATTGCGCCGATGCCGAGTGCGACGAGGTTCCAGGGACCGAGGACCTTCTTGAGCTGATGCCCCGACTCGCGGGTCTCAGCCAACATGTCGTCGAGCGATTTGGTGCGGAACATCTGACCGAACATCGACATGCGCGTGATGATGCGGGCCGGGCGCTGACCGGTCAAGAGTGGCGTAGTGCCCCGGCCCAGTCACCACAGAGGCACAGAGGACACAGAGGTACACAGAGAGGAACGTGACGCAACCGCACTCTCTCCGTGATCCTCTGTGTCCTCTGTGCCTCTGTGGTTATTCGGCCGGCGCCACTTCGCCACTCGCCTCAACGCGCGATCGCTTCGATCTCGAGCAGCAGGTCGCTGCGGCAGATGTCCGAGCGGAGAAAAATCCGCTGCGCCCCGGACGGCGTCGCCGCCGTCAGCCCTTCCGCAATGAGGGCGTGGTCCTGCGCGTGCCGCACGTAGGTCTTGAGCGCCACGATGTTCGCGAGGCCGCCCCGCTCGATGGCGCGCGAGAGCACCACGTCGATGTTCCGCAGCGTCTCGTCGAGCTGAGCGCGGACGTCGCCGGCATGCACCGTCTCGTGGCCGACGACGCTCGCCGTGCCCGAGACCAGCACGGTCCCTCCGTAGATCGTCGCCCGGGAGAACGAGGGGCTCTTCGGACCGTACTGGCGCGGGTAGCAGTACGCCGCGACCTGTCTCGGATTCTCGACCTGCGTCCCCGGCTCGCGCGCTGCGAGGAAGTAGGTCGCGAGCCCCCCGCCGTCCATGCCGACCGCACTCGCGGCCGGCAGGTC
>JBAQWH010000427.1:0-6338 GCA_049298815.1 Thermoanaerobaculia bacterium
GTTCGAGAATGTGGTCGCGCCTGATCAGGAACCTGTAGGTGAAGGTCGACGCGAACACCGGATTCGTGTACCGCATGGCGGGCAGTCCCAGCTGGGAACGCGCTTGACTGACCGCGGCGCGGAGCTGGGCGAGATGATGCTGGCCGATCACGCCACCAGTTGCGAGCGGCGAGAAGAGCTCGAACGGAGGCATCCCCGCGACTTGGCGCATTGCTTCGATTGCCGTCCGCAGCTCGAGAAAATGCGAAGCCTTGACGACCGTCCCAGAGAGCAGGGGATCGTCGGTGAAACGGAAAGTCGATGCGGTGTCGGGGCCGCTCAGTTTGGAAAACGATCGTCCGCCGAAGGCACGCACGTGGTAGACGTAGGCTCGATTCGGCACGGTCCCGAAGTCCTCGTAGCCGTTGGCCGCCGTGGTCGCCACGACCTGCAACTGCTCGGTTCCCGATCGGCGCAACACATCGTAACCCTCGGCGCCTTCGACGCGGGTCCAGCCGACGGCGATCCTACCGTCACCGGTCGCCGTCGCCGTGACCTGAGGAGCGGCCAGTTCGTCTTCGGGAAGCCCTTCGAACGACACGCGGGTGATGCTCGCGCCGTCCTCCGACTGCGCAGTCAGGAGGAACTCGTGAAGCCCCGTGCTCCTCGGGCGGAACGTCGTGCTCTGCTCCCCGGGTGCGTCGATGACCGACGCGCCGGTCGCCGAGGGGATGATCGTCTGCCTCCACAGGTGAGATGTGGCTCTGGGGCTCGCCACGCCGAGCGTGCGGACCCGCCCGACAGCACCCGTGGCGTAGTCGATCGTCGCACGATCGGTGAGCGCAGGTCGGCCGACCCGGACCGCGCGATTCCCTGCATCCGCGATATAGATCGTCCCGTTCGCGTCGACAGCGACACCCATAAGGGTGTTGAAGCGTGCACCGGAGCCATTCCCGTCGGCGCTGCCTCTCGTATTGAACTCGCCGCCGACCGTCGTAACCACCCCTTCCGGCGTCACGCGGCGAATGGCGTCATCGGCAACGACCACGTTCCCATCCGGCATTACGCCGAGCCCCCACGGCCACATCAACCGCGCCTCACTCCCGGTGCCGTCTGTTCCACCACGGTAGCTCGCCAAACCGGCGACTGTGGTCACCGCTGCGTCCGGCGTTATCCTTCGAATCGTGTGGTTCTGTGCGTCCGCTGCCCAGAGATTTCCGGCGTGGTCGAATGCGAGTCGAGCGACTAACGCAAACGTCGCGTTGATCCCGACCCCATCCTGATAGCCCGGTTCCGTCCGCCCCGCGAACGTCGATACGATACCGGCCGCGCTGATCTTTCTGATCCTCGCTCTCTCCGCAACGAAGAGGTTGCCGTGGCGATCCGGGGCGACGTCTCTGGGGTATGTGAAGCGAGCACTCGATATGGGTCCATCGACGCCGGCTGAAACGTAAGCGTCGCCCGCGACTGTCGTGACGACGCCGTCGGGGGTGGTCTTCCGAATCGTGTGGCCGTCCGCCACGAACAGATTGTCGGAACTGTCGATGCCGATGCCGTCAATCGCCTCGAATCGGGCTGCTGCCCCTGTCGCGTCCACCCAGCCGGGGACCGCCGGATCGCCAGCCAGCGTCGTTACCACGCCTGACGGCGTAATCCTCCGAATCGCCGTCGAATCTGCGATGAAGACGTTCCCGCGCGAGTCGACTGCAACATCGCGGGGCACGTCAAAGCTTGCGCCGCTGCCTTGACCATCTACGGCGCGGCCATCCGACGCGCGACCTGCGATGGTCGTGACAGTTGCATCGACAACCTTGCGAATCGTGTAGTTTTGCGAATCGCAGACGAGCAGCGCGCCGTCCCGGTCGGCGAGGATTCCCCACGAGTTGAAGAAGCGCGCCTTCGCAACAGGCCCATCTTCGAATCCCCCCTCTCCCGATCCCGCCACCGTCGTGACGACGAGGTCCCGGCCCACCCGCCGAACGTTCGCCGCGTCGGCATCAAGGACATACAGCGTTCCCTCTCCGTCGAAGCTCAAATCGGCCGGGACCTTGAACTGCGCTTCGTTGCCAACGCCGTCGACGGAGCCAAAGGCGCCTTGTCGGCCAACCGGCGTGGTCACCTCGCCGGCAGGCGTGACTTTACGGATGACCCTGTTGCGTGAGTCCGCAACCCAGACGTTCCCCTCCGAATCGATAGCGATCCCGCTCGGCTGGAAGAAACGAGCCGACAATCCCTTGCCGTCTGCCCAGCCGGACGACCACATGCCAGATCCTGCCAACGTCACCACTACGCCATCGGAGGTGATCTTTCGGATCGCATGGTTCTCGCGATCTCCCACGTAGACGTTCCCTGCCGCATCGATCGCGATTCCGTCCGGGCTGTAGAAGCGCGCGTCCGGGCCTGGGCCGTCGGTAAGGCCGACCTCCCACGCCTCGCCGGCCCACGTCTTGACCACCCCCTCCGGAGTAATGGTTCGAATGGTGTGACTGCCGCTGTCGGCAACGAAGATCGTTCCGGCCGAGTCGATCGCGATGCCTTCCGGGTGCGAGAACCTCGCAGCACTCCCAGCCCCGTCCATATGTCCACTGACACCGGGCTTGCCGACGAAGGTGGTCACAAACCCGTCAGGCGCAACCCTGCGGATCGTGTGATTGGCCGAGTCGGTGACGTAGAGATTGCCGTCGCGCCCGCGCGCTGCGCGGTACGGAAAGGCAAGCCGGGCGTCGGTCCCCTGGCCGTCGAAATAGCCAGGCCCGCCCGTCGAGCCGGCGAAATGCGTGAACACGTACTCCTGCGCGGCCGCGCCAGACGCGAAGACGATCGATGCGAGCGCGCTTGCGAAGAGAGCTCGTGCACCGCTCACCACTCCTCTACCCACCAAAAGATCTCCCTGTTCAGCCGTACGGTTGGGTGACCGTTCGGGGTCAGAAGTGTAGCCCGTCGCCGACTCATGCTCGGAGTGCGACCGCAAAAAACAGAACGGCCTCCCTTGCGGGAGGCCGTTCACGATCGATGCGGAGGGGTTCTACTTGGCCGGCGCGGGGGCGGCGGAGGTCGGGTTGGCTTCGTTGAAGCGCTTGACGACGGTGTCGGTGATGTCGATTGCGTCGGAGGCGTAGACGAGGCCGGACTCGAACTTGTTGAAGATGGCGGCGAGGCCCATCTCCTTGCCGATCGCGTCGATGACCGGCTTGATCTTGGCTTCGAGCGCCATCAGCTCAGCGTCGCGCGCTGCGCCGATGTCACGGTCCGCGTCCTGCGCGAAACGCTGCATCGAGATCCGCTTGTCGGCGAGCTGCTTCTGCATCTCCTGGATCTTGTCGTCGCTGAGCGAGAGCTTCTTGGTGTTGATGTCGCTCTCGAGCTTGCGGAGCTCGTCGTCCATCGACTTCGCCTTGCCGACGCGGTCTTCCTGCATCTTCTTGAGACGCTCGTAGGAGGCCTTGCCGGCGGCGGACTCGGAGAGGACTTTCTGCACGTTGATCACGGCGATCTTGGCCGGGACGCTCTGCGCGAACATCGGCGCCGCCATCGCAGCCACCGCAACCGTTACGAGGAACTTCTTCATGGGGATCTCCTTGCGTGATTCGCGCGCTACCGGCGCGCCAAAATGATCGTCTCTACCGGACCGTGTCGTAACAATCCACTCGAATTTAGAACGTATTCCCGATCGTGAACTGCACGGACTCGAACTTGTCACCCTCTTTTTCCTGCGGGTTCATCGCGAAGATGAACCGGAGGGGGAACTGGAAGACCGGCAGGAAGAGCCGCATCTCCGCACCGACCGAGTAGCGCAGCTTCGACAGGTCGATCGACTCGTCCTCGGAGTACGAATAGCCGGCATCGGCGAACAGGACGAGCCGGATCGGGTCGTTGACCTTGTAGATGTACTCCGCGTTGTAGACCTGCTGCTTGTAGCCGCCGACCGGCTGCGCGATCCGGCCCGCGATGAGCTGCTCGTACGGCCCGAGGGTCCCGTACTCGAAGCCGCGGACGGAGAACTCACCGCCGACGAAGAACCGCTCGCCGATCGGGATGCAGACGTCCTGCGCCGCCTCGGTCCGCTGGTCGTAACGATGCACGCAGTCTTTGTCGTCGAGCGGGTGGATGAAGCCCCAGTCGGCATTGACGCTGACCGAGCTTTTCCGCGACAGGCGGAAGAACTTCGTCACCGACAGCTGCGGCTTGAGCATGTCGATCGTGCCGCCGAGCGGCCCTCCCGTGAAACCGATGGAGGCGCTGAGGCGCGTGCCGCGCGTCGTGTCGTACGGGTTGTCGCGCGAGTCGAAGCGGTACGACGGGATGATCGTCGAGGTCGTGAAGACGAAGTCCGAGATCGTCGGCAGCGGGATGTTGCCGTTCGGATCCGGGCTCTCGACCGTCTCGTAGTAGCTGTGCGCCCGCTCGTAGCCGTACATGAACGAGATGCTGTCCCAGCGGCGGAGGCGGTAGCCGTAGGCGAGCGTGCCGCCCTTGCCGCGCTGCTGATAGCCGAACGACTCGGGATACGTCGTCTCGCGGTTGAACACCGAGATGCCGAGGCTGTTCGGCGTGTCCATGAACCAGGGATCGGCGTACGAGAGGTTGAAGAAGTTCGTCCGGCTGCCCTTCTGGTAGCTCAGGCCGATACTGTCGCCCTCGCCCAGGAAGTTGCGGGTCGCGAACTGCGCCTGGACGAAGAAGCCGCCGCCTTCCGAGTAGCCGCCGCCGAACTGAATGTCGTTGCGGCCTTCCTCGATGCCCTTGACCGTGATGTCGACGGTCTTGGAGTCCTGGTTGACCTTGAAGTCGGGGTTCTCGGTAACCTTGAAGTAGCCGAGCTGTCCCAGCTTCTGGAGGCTGACCTTGAAGGTCTCCATGTCCATGATCTGACCTTCCTCGAGGAAGATCTCACGGCGGAGGACCTTGTCCTTGGTCGTCGCGTTCCCTTCGAACTCGAGGCGGCCGAGGCGGAACTGGTCGCCTTCGAAGACGCGGATGTTCACGTCGACGACGTTGTTCTCGCGCTGGACGTACTCCGGGTCGACGTACGCGTAGATGTAGCCGCGCATGCGGTAGGCCTCACCGAACGCGTCGATCCGGTTCGCGATCGGCTTGCGGCGGATCGTGTCGCCCTTCTTGAGCGGCCAGTCGCCGATGATCTGCTCGTTCGTGAAGACCTTGTTGCCGCTGACCGTGACTTCCCCGAAGGTGTGGATCTCGCCTTCGGTCACCGGGATGACGAGCTTCACGCGTGGCCGGCGGGTGTTCTTGCCGACCGTGATCACCTGCGGCTCGCCGAACTGGACGTTCTGGTAACCGTGGTCCTGGTAGTAGTTCCTGACCCGCTCGAGATCCTCGTCGAGCTTCGACGGGATGTAGAGGTTCTTCTTCCGGACCCAGGTAATGATGTTGTGTTTCTTGACGTCCTTCATCTCGCTGCGGAGGCGCCGGTCGGAGAAGTGCTTGTTGCCGGTGAAGTCGATCGAGGCGACCTTGGCCTTGATGCCCTCGGCGATGACGAAGACGATGCGCTTCTCACCCGGCTCGGGCATGTCCTCGGTGATCGTGTCGACCTGGACTCCCTCGAAGCCGCCCTCGGTGTAGCCGCGGCGGATCGCCTCGGCGGCACGCTTCACGAGCGTCTGCTCGATCGTGCTCCCGAGGTGAAGGTCGATCTTCTCGCGCTCGAGCGCCTCGTTGATCTTCGCCGTCGCGAGCTCCTTGTTCCCTCGGAACTCGACCGCCCCGATCCGGGGACGCTCCTTCACAGTCACGCGGACCACGACACCGCCGGCGTCACCCGGAAGCGCCTCGATCCGGATGTCGTCGAAAAGACCGGTCTGCCAGAGGTTGAGGAAGTTCCGCTGAAGGGCGACGGGATCGTACGGCTCGCCCGGATCGATCCCGAGATAGACGCGGATGGTGTCACTGGCGACCGTGCCGTTGCCGACCGCCTCGAACCGCTCGATCGTGCTCCCGGTCGCATCAGGGGTTTGAGGGGTGGCCTTCGGCGGCTCGGTAGGCGCGTCGGTGATCCGCCCGCCTGCAGGCGAATCGAGGATGACGCCCGGCCGGGGCCGCTGCGGCGGGTCGGCAGGCGGAGCAGTCTGCGCCTGAGCGATCGCGCTGCCGAGCAATGCCACGGCAAGCGCCAGGGTGTGGATTCGATTCATAGGTCCTGTCGACAGTGAGGATTCAATTTAGGTGTGAGACGCGCCTGACCGCATGGAGGTCACGCGCAGCCCTGAACACCGAGGAAACGCGGCGCATTCTAGCGGAGTACCGGGAGAGGGCGTGGAGTTCCTCGGGGGCGTCGGAGTTCCTCGGTCCCTGAGTTCCTCGGTTCCTCGGGGTTCCTCGGGGTTCCTCGGGGTTCC
>JBAQWH010000428.1:0-2760 GCA_049298815.1 Thermoanaerobaculia bacterium
GCGCTGCAGCCGCCGCGACCGCAAGACGCGCGAAACCGCTGGGTGCGGTCGAGGTCGGCGTCTCGTTCAGCGTCCAGGGGACCTACCAGCAGTCGCGCCGGCTCATCAATCTCCTCGAGCTCTCGCCGCAGTTCGTGATCATCGACCGCGTCGATCTCGGTGCCCGCGAGGGCAACCAGCTGTCGTTGAACCTCCACGTCAAGACCCTCTTCAAAGACACCGCCCCGGTTGACGCCGACGGCAACCGATCGTGATGGACTGGATGAGCTGGAAAACCTGGACAACCGCGGCTCTTCTGATCGTCGCTCTCTTCGCGATCTACGTCTTCGCCTCGCCCGATCCGCCGTCCGATTCCGGACCGGTCGTCGCAGCGGCGCCCCGCCGCGGCGCGATCGTCGCGGGGCCTCCGGGCGTCGAGCCGATCCGACTCGACCTCCTGGAAGCCGAGACCGGCAGCTACAAGAGCGACCGCAACCTGTTCACCTTCAGGGAGCCGCCTCCGCCTCCGCCTCCCCGTCCCGTCGCCCCCCCGCCGCCTCCGCCCGACAAGGACAAGGACGGCGTCCCCGACTTCCGGGACAACTGCGTCGACACGCCCAACCCCGATCAGGCGGACGTGGACGGCGATGGGGTCGGCAGCGCCTGCGAGCAGGCGTCGGAGGTGCCGCCTCCTCCGCCACCCCCGACGCCACCCCCGTTCACCTACAAGTTCATCGGCATCTTCGGCCAGCCGGGTAACCCGATCGCGACGTTCGCGCGCGACGGAGACATCGTGAATGCGCGCGTTGGCGATACGATCGACGGGCAATTCATCCTCCGCAGCATCGGGATCGAGTCCGTCGAGATCGGATTCGTCGGCTTCAGCTCCGACGTCCGCCAGCGGATCGCGATCGGACAGTGACGTTTCCCGGTCAGAGGCGTCACACAACACGACTGCAGCAAACGCCGACCCGCACAGAAATCCAGCACGCAGGACTCGTCAAATGAATCGATTCGGAAAATACGCAGCAGCGGTGGCCATCTCCCTGACGCTGGTGTCCTGTACGAGCTTCAATGCGTACCGGAAAGCAAAACAGGCGGAAGAAGAGAAGAACTGGGACGCCGCCGTGACGTTCTACGAGCAGGCGCTGGAGATCTCCCCCGACAACACGCAGTACAGGCTCTCGCTCCTGCGGGCGAAACGGGAATCGTCGCGCGCCCACTTCGAGAAGGGGAAGACGCTCCACGCCGCTGCGCAGGCCTCGACCGGTGAGGAGCAGCAGCGCCTCGCTCAGCTCGCCGCCACGGAGCTGCAGCTGACGGTCCGCCTCGACCCGACGAACCAGTACGCGGCCATCGAGATGAGCAAGGCAGTGCGTCTCCTCGAGGATTACCGGCGGGCGGTCAACGAATCGACGTCGATCGACGAGGTCAAGCGCCGCGCGAAGGCGTCCGTCAGCAAGGCACAGCCGCCGCAGCTGAACCCTGCGTCCGACGAGCCGATCTCGCTGACATTCCCGCGCGACACCCCGGTGCGCGACATCTACAAGGCGCTCGGCAACGCGTTCGGGATCAACATCCTGTTCGACCAGGCGGTCAAGGACGACCGGATCACGATCGAGCTGCGCGACGTGACCGCACAGCAGGCGCTCGAGCGCGTGATGCAGGCTGCGAGTCACTTCTACAAGGCGCTCGACGAGAAGACGATCATCATCATCCCCGACAACCCGCAGGCGCGGCGCGACTACGAAGACCTCGTCATCCAGACCTTCTACCTCTCCAACGGCGACGCGGAAGCGGTCACCAACGTCGTCCGGACGATGATCGACGCGCGCAACGTCTTCCCGCTCAAGGCACTCAACGCGATCACCATCCGCGACACGGCCGATAAGGTCCGCATCGCCGAGAAGATCATCGAGGCGAACGACAAGGCGAAAGCCGAGGTCGTCGTCCAGGTCGAGCTCATCCAGCTCGACCTGAGCCGCGTCCGCAACCTCGGATTCGCGATCAGCGGTCCCGCCGCCGGCGCCGTCACACCCCGCGTCCAGGGCGTCGACGACAAGGGGAACACGACGCTCGTCCCGTTCACCGGCGGCACGCTCGGCGACATCGCACGCGTCCTCGGCAGCGCGAACGACCTGAAGAGCAACCTCAGCTTCACGATCCCGCAGGCCACCTACTCGCTGCTCAAGACGCTCGGCAACAGCGAGCTGCTGGCCAGCCCCGAGCTGCGCATCTCCGAGGGGGAGAAGGCCACGCTGCACATCGGCCAGCGAGTCCCGGTCCCGGTGTCGACGTTCACGAGCGTCGCAACCGGTCAGCCCAATACCGGGACGTACGCCCCCGTGACGAGCTACCAGTACCAGGACGTCGGCATCAAGGTCGGCATGGAGCCGCGGGTCCACCACAACCGCGAGGTCACCCTCAAGCTCAACGTCGAGGTCTCGAACCTCGGACCGAAGACTGGCGACCAGCCGTCGTTCGCGACCCGCACCATCGACTCGACGATCCGCCTCAAGGATGGCGAGACGAACTTCCTCGCCGGCCTCATCCAGCGCTCGACCACCGACGACGAGACCAAAACGCCGTTCCTCGGCGACCTGCCCTTCATCGGACGCCTCTTCACCAACACGCAGAAGGGCGAGCTCCGCACCGACCTCGTGCTGACCATGACGCCGCACATCATCCGCATCGCCGACATCACGGAAGACGATGTCGCGCCGATGTGGGTCGGCACCATCAACAACCTGTCGTTCCGCGGGGTCTCGCCCCGCATGGAGT
>JBAQWH010000429.1:0-6718 GCA_049298815.1 Thermoanaerobaculia bacterium
CCGCAGGAGCGTGCCGGCGGGTCGCACGAGCCGCGCGTCGCGCTGCTCGTCGAGACCATCACGCCGCGCGGCTCGGTCGTCGTCGCGAATACGCATCTCGACGCCTCGCGCGAGGATCACTACCGGATTCAGGAAGTCGCGACGCTCCTCGAGAAGGTCATCGCGCATCGGCCGACGCCCCTCATCGTCGGAGGCGATTTCAATGCGGAGCCGGACAGCGCGGTGTACACACGGGTCGTGAGATCACGGCTCCGCGACAGCTGGGCCGCGTGCGGTGCCGGCACCGGCCTCACGTATCCGGCCGGCACGCCGGTCAAGCGCATCGACTACCTGTTCGTCGCACCGCATCTGCAATGCGCGTCGGCGAAGGTCATCGAGACCGAGGTTTCCGACCACCGCCCGCTGCTGGTCGAGCTCACCGTCCGGTGACGTCGGCCCTTTCTTCCGTCCGCAGGCTCAGGGCTCGCTGAGCGACGCGATCAGCTCGGCGCTTCGCACGATCTTTGCGCCCGCCTGTCTGACTTCGGCGATCGCCGCTGCAACGTCGCCTGGCTTCAGCTCCACGCCGCGGCAGCCGTCTTCGACGACGTGGGTCGCGAAGCCCAGCTGTATCGCGTCGAGCGCAGACCACTTCACGCAGTAGTCGGTCGCGAGGCCGACGAGGTAGACGTCGGTCACCCCGGCGTCGCGGAGGAAGTCGCCGAGCCCCGTCGCCTTCCGATGGCCGTTGTCGAAGAAGCCGCTGTAGCTGTCGATCTCAGGATCGGTCCCCTTGCGAAAGACCTCGGCGACGAAGCGGAGATCGAGCTCGCGATGGAGCTCGGCACCGTGGGTCCCCTGGACGCAGTGGTCCGGCCAGAGCACCTGCGGCAGTCCGCCGAGCTCGCTCATCTCGCCAGGCTTCCGGCCGGGATGGTTGGAGGCAAAGCTGCCGTGGTCCGGCGGGTGCCAGTCCTGGGTCGCAACGACGAGGTCGAACTGCGGCTGGAGGCGATTCACGACCGGGACGACCGCGTCGCCTTCGGCAACCGCGAGCGCACCGCCGGGAAGGAAGTCGTACTGGATGTCGACGAGAATCAGGGCTCTCTTCATCGTGCTCCTCGAGGGATGACGGGCAGCTGGACGCCCGAGGCGAGCATCATCCACCAGGTCGGGGAACAACGCACCCCGAACACGAGGGTCGCAGAAACCGCGGGGCTCAGTCGAGGACGACCGGTACCGTCTCTCCTTCGATCACCGTCACCGGGATTCGCCGCGGCCCATGATTCTCGCTGGTGATCTCGAGCGAGTAGGAACCGGGGGCGATCCGATCGACGATCGTCAGCGCGCCGGTGATCTGGGTGACCGCGATCCCGTCGCACCAGCAGCGGATGTATTCGCGGCCGTCCGGCTGCAGAAGCCGTGCGGTTCCGCGGAGCCCGTTCGCAGTTCGAAGCGCAAGGCTGCCGCCGCGAGGAAGCGGGAGTCGGATCTCGCCTTTCGCGGGAATCTGCACGGCGATCGTCTGCGAGCCATACCCCTCGGCCGAAGCCGAGATCTCGTAGTCACCCGCCGCGAGGGCGAGATGCGTCATCCCGTTCGCATCCTGCCTGGAGGCCGACGCGACCACGCGGCCGGCGCGATCGCGCGCGACAACGTAACCGGCGAGCGTCCTGCCGTCGCGACTGTCGACGAGGCGAACGAATGCCCCGTCCGAACGCATCAACCGGAACGTCATCGGGGTCGGCCCTGAGACCGTGACCTCCTTCAGGACGTTCGCGTAGCCGGACCGTTCGACGACGACATTGAGCGGCTCGCCCGCGATCACCTCGAGGACGGCGACGCCGTCCGCTTCAGTCGAGCTCATCGCCGACCATCCCGGCTCCCTCGGCTGCGAGATTCTGATCACCGCGTATCGGACCGGAGCGCCTGCTTCGTCGACGACCGTCGCCCTGATCGACGCCTCGCCGATCGGCACGTCGAACCGCCGCTCGGCGGTGAGCGCAAGGCGCTGCGCGAACGGGAGTTTCTGGCCGTTCAGCCAGGCCGTGACGTCGTACTCGCCCGGGTCGAGCTCGACCGAGTAGGTTCCGTCACGACCGCTCACCGCCCGTCCGTCGGTCTGCCCCGAAAAGCGGATCTCCAGCCCGGGTGCCGGCGACCCGGCGCGCGCCGCCACGCCATGCACACGAGCGCGTGACGGAAAACGAAGGTCGACCTGGGCCACCGCTCCGGCTGCGAGATCGACCGTCTCCTTCCGGGTCGTCCTCTCTCCGGTGGCCGTCGAGCAGTACGCGTAGACCTCCACGATACCGACCGGCGAATCTTCGAGTCGGAACTCACCCGTCGGACCTGCCATCGCGCTGGTCCCGTCCCCATCGGCGTTGCTTGCCATGACGGCGATCGGCGAGGTCGCCTGATCCGCACCGAGCACCCTGCCGGCCAACGTCCCTCGCGGCAGTTTCTCGAGCCGAATTGCAACCTCGCGCGGCTTGTCGATCTCGACGTCGCGCACCCCGCCTCGCTCGCCGTCTGCCGTACGACGAACGGCAAAGTCGTACCGCCCGGGCGCGAGATCGGTGAACCGGAAGACGCCGGCTGCGTCGGTCATGGCACTGTCCCATCGGGTGCCGTGACTCGGAGAGGAGGCCGACACCATGACCTCCGCGGCGGCCGACCCATCGGCCCGAACCACACGTCCGGTCACGAGGACCCCTCTTGCGAGGACGACATCGAGGACCGCGTCATCCTTGCCGGCGTTGACGGTCTGCTCCTGGGGGACGAAACCCTCCTTCGAGAAGGTGAGCTGGGCCATCACGAGAGGATCGAGACCGCTGATCTCGTAGCTGCCGTCGGCGGCAGACACCTGTCCTTCCTCTTCCTGCAGGAAAGCAGTTTCATTCGTGCTCGAAACGGCTGCGCCGGCAATCGGCTGCTTCTGCGCGTCGGTGATGCGGCCGCGGATCTTCCGCCCCGGCTCGAGCGCAATCACCAGCGGCTTGACGCTCACGTCGACCTTCTGAAGGAGGCCGTAGCCGGGAGCCCCCACCGAGACGACGCTTCGCGGAAGGTACTCGACGCTGAACGATCCATCCGGCGAGCTGATCGGCTGGACGTTCTCCCGCCCTGACGGCAGCGCCACGGTGACGACGAACGACTCGAGTGGGCGACCGGTGACAGCGTCGACGACCTTCCCCACGAGCTCCTGAGAAGCCTCGAGGACGAGCCTGAGATCGCGGGCAGGCACGTCGATGCTCCGCTCGTCCCCCTGACGTCCGAAGTGGAGTGTGGCCGCTCCCTTCTCCAGTCCGTCGAACTGAAACGTCCCATCCCGCAGGGTGAACCTCACGGCACCGTTGAGCTCCACCGGGACTTCTGCGACCGGCTTCCCTTCCTCGTCGACCACGATTCCGTTCACGCGCGCTGCCCTCGCGAGCTGGACGTCGACAGGCGCCATCCCGACCGCAACGTCGATCGTCTTCTGCGTCGGCAGGAAGCCTTCGGCCCGGAACTGCAGCACTGTGGAACCGGCGACGAGCCGTCCAGTGAAACGCCCGTCCCCGCCGGTCTCGGTCCACCCAAATCCCTGGCTTTGCATCGAAGCGCCATAGATCGCCATCCTGTTGGCCCGTTCCAGACCGATGACCGGCACCACCCGGGCGCCGGCGATCGGCTTGCCTTCCGGGTCTCTGACCGAGCCCGCGAGCGGCTCGCCGGCCGGAACGGCAATCGTCAGTTCGGACACCGGCGCGGTGATTTTCTGAAACGCGGGCGGCATCCCGGGCGGGATCGCAACCACCGTCGTCGTGATCGTCGGGTCCGAGAGCGCATGGACGCTGGCCGCGCCGTTGCCTCCGGTCAGCCTGCCGGTGGGGTTGAAGCTGTCGAAGCCGTTGGATCTCTTGAGCGAGAGGAACAGCGGGACGCCGGCGAGCGGCTGCCCTTTCGGATCGAGGACCGTGATGGTGACTGCAGGGGTCCGCTTCGCCGTCAGTTTGACTTCCGCATCGCCCCTCGTGGTGTCGACCACCGTCTCCTCGATGTCCCACACGTGGGAGACCGATGTGAGAGCGAACTCGCCTTTCGGCACCGCGGGGACGGAGAACCCTCCGTCGCCACCAGTGACGAGCTCCCCCCCGCCGAAGCCGTTTCCGAACATCGCGAGCCGGATGCCCGCCAGCGGCTTCCCCGACTCGTCGCGCACGGTGCCGCGCACGCGTGCGGCGGGCTGCATGCGGATCAGCGGCTCGCCGCCGGCCAGACCATCCACCACCATCGCTCCGGGGGCGGATGCCTCGATGACCATCGCGTCCTTCGAGACATGCGGAAGTGTGAACGTCCCGTCGGCCGCCGTCGTCGTGGTCTGCAGCTCGTCGATCTTCACCTTCGCGCGCGCCGCAGGCTTTCCGTCGGCATCGACGACCCGCCCCTTCACCAGGCGCCCGGTCTCGAGCTCGAAGTCGAGCGAGACCGGGGGATGCATCGCAGGGGCGAAGTCGGCGTGATGGACCAGGACACCCTGCGCCCACCGCTTCGGGTCGGGCAGCTGGTACGCCCCGGATGCATCGGTCGTGACCATGACCGCGGACTCGCCGGCCCAGGCAATCACCCGCGCAGCAGCGACAGGCTTTCCGTTCGCGCGGACCCGCCCGGTCATAGGAGGAGCGGCCTCGAGCCGGACCGTCCCTAGCTGCTCGCCATCGGAGACCGCCGCATCGAACGGCGCGTATCCAGCAGCGCGGATTCGCAGAGCGGAAAGCCCGTTCACGTCGAGCGAGAAGGAGCCTCCGGCGTCTGTCACGGTCTTCGCCACGATTTCAGGAGCGACACCCCTCCGCAGATCGGCACCGGACTGGGGCCGGACCGCCAGGACCTCGATCGAAGGGAGCGGCTTGCCGTCGGCCGCAGTCACCCGACCCGAGACGGACGCCTCCAGGGACGTTGCGACGAGAACAGCAATCCATGCGCATGCGGTGCGGAGGGTCATGCGGACTCCTTCTTTCCGAAAAGGTGTAGGGGATCCCTCCGTGGAGTGTGCCGGCACGCCGGCGCGGGTCCGGGTGTCCGCAATCACCCGGAGCCGTGAGTCACTGCCGACGGGTCAGCTCACTTCGGGACCGCGAGGCTCTTCTCCGACATCCCGGTCGCTCCGGTCAGGAGGTTCGGAGGGATGTGGCCGGTGTCGCCCACCGAGATCACCTTGAACCGGCCGTCCGGCTCGATGCGGATCTGCGTCAGGCTCGCGTGGCCGATCGACATCTCGAGCCACGCTTCCGTGTCGACGCCGAGGGCTCGGGTCACGAGGTAGCGGGTCACGTTGCCGTGGCAGACGATGAGCTCACGGCGCTCGGCACCGGCGGCAGGGACGAAGTGCTTCGCGAAGAGCGCGTCGAGTTTCGCGGCGCAGGCCTTCATCGACTCCGGTTTCTCGCGGTCGAGGATCTCTTTGCGCCGCGGACGCGGCGTGCACTCCTCGAACTGGGGGACGACCTGCACCGCAGCTCCCGGCATTGCGGCGGCGATCACGCGCGCGGTCTCGTGGGCGCGGGTCATCGGGCTCGAGTAGATCGCGTCGAAGCGTCCCGGCATCCCCGCGAGACGCGCGGCCGCCAGTTGCGCCTGCGCGACCCCGATCGGCGAAAGCCCCGGGCCAGGCGACGAGTCCGCAGGATCGGGCGTGTAGGCACCGTGCCGCACGAGGATGATGGTCCTCGCGGACGGTGGCTGCACGCTCTCCTGCGCCGGAAGAAGGGCCGGGGCAAGTGCGACGAGAGCGGCGGCGAGGGCGAAGCGCTTGCAGGTCGTTGAGTTCATCGGATCGTTCCTTTCGTGACCGGGCGGGTTCGTGAATCGAAAGGATCTCATCCGCGCGCCGCAGGCGGCACGGAATCTACGGTCCGGCAGTTGCACGGGCGCTACGTCCGAATGTAGAAGGTTCACGCGCGGGCTCTCCTGCGCGACGGAAGGAAGATCGATGAAATCGCTCGCGGCACTCTTCGCGATCGCGCTGACGGCCTGTTCGGCACAGTAGACTGCACCCCAGAAAGCGACCGTTGCCACCGCGGCACCGGCCGCCCAAACCACCCAGGCCGCCGCGGCGGCAGAACCGACAGGAGCCGCCATGGACACGTTCGCCATCCCGACGAATCTCGAGACGACCCCGACCGGCCTGCAGTACAGCGTCGACGAGCCCGGGACCGGGCCTCAGCCGTCCACCGGCCAGAAGGTGAGCGTCCACTACACCGGCTGGCTCACCAACGGGAAAAAGTTCGACAGTTCGCGCGACCGCGGCGAGCCGATCGAGTTCCCGATCGGCATGGGGCGGGTCATCAAGGGTTGGGACGAGGGCGTTGGAGCGATGAAGGTCGGCGAGAAGCGGACGCTCGTAATTCCCCCGGCCCTCGGCTACGGCGCGCGCGGCGCCGGCGGCGTCATCCCGCCGAACGCGACGCTCGTGTTCAAGGTCGAGCTCGTCGGCGTCAAGTAGGCCCGGCGGAGGGCGTCCGACTGCGGCCGCGCCCGCTTCCTCCTGAAAAGCGGCAGCGATCGTGAAAAGGAGTGTCCCGGAGAGGACATCCTTGAACGTTACTTTCGACGAAATCCAGGTTTTCAACGGTGTTGCGGAAAAAACCGGCATGACGGCGGATCGCGCCGGTGTGCGCGGCCGTCGCGGCGTCTGCCGCAGCGTGACCGAGCTCTCGGCCAAGTCGCGCCGCCTCGGCGACGGCTTCTACTACCT
>JBAQWH010000430.1:0-21074 GCA_049298815.1 Thermoanaerobaculia bacterium
GCGCTCCCCTTCGGCAGCCGCTGCAGCGCCGCGAGAAGCTCTTCGGGATCGGCGCCGGCCGCGAGGGCCGCGGCCCGCAGAGGGCGGCCTCCCTTGCACGCATAGGCGATGTCGAACCGCTCGAACAGCTCGACGGCTTCGGGGTGATGGCGGGCAATCTGCCCGACCGGAGTCTCGGGGTCGATCCTGGAGGCGTGCATGGAACGACTCTAGGAGCGCATCAGGTGTGCAGCGAGGCAGCTGTTCACGACCGGCGCGTGAGCAGGGTCACATCGAGACCATGGCCTCGAGCGCGGTGCGGTCGCGGACGATCAGCGTGCTTCCCTTCATCGAGATGATCTGCTGGTCGCGGAAGTCCTTGAGGAGCCGCGTGACCGTCTCGCGCGAGGTGCCGATCAACTGCGAAATGTCCTGGTGGGTCATGAGGACCTGCACGCGGATCCCGTCGTCGCCGGTACGCCCGGTCTCGAGGCACCAGGTGAGGAGGAGATGTGCGAGCTTTTCCGCAGCCGAATGCGAAAGGCCGATCGAGCGGATCTGGTCGTTCTCGCTCTCGGCCTGCTGCGCCAGCTGCAGCGACGCGTTGCGGTAGGTCTGCGGAAACTGGTCGAGGAAGTGGAGGAAGTCCTCGCGCTTGACGAACTTCACCTGGGTCGGCTCGAGCGTCTCGGCGGTCGTGTGGTACTCGTGCCCGGAGATCACGCTGCTGAGGCCGAGGCACTCACCGGGATGCGCGACGTGAACGATGAGGGTCTTGCCGTCGCCGGAGGCCATGCTCAGCTTCACCGCACCGTGGCAGACGACGTAAATGCCTCGCGGGGCTTCCCCCTCGGAGAAGAGAACCGAATGCTGAGGGGCGACGTTCGTGAAGGCGAGACGGTCGAAGGCGGCCAGAGCCTCCTCGGTGACGGCGCAGAAGAAACGCTCGGTTCTCCAGTGACAGGTCGAACAGTTCTCGAAGAACTCGAAGCCGTACGGTGAGCGTCTCATGCGTCCTCCCTCCGAAGGACCCTGTGAGCTTAATCTCTGGGGTACGACCCAATCGTAGGTTCGCAAGTCGCAGGGGTGTCGTGCGCTCAACCGTTGGGCGGAGTAATGAAGGTCACACGCAAATGTGACGAAAACGTGACGAAACGTCTCAGTGAGCCGTCTTGCGGGTTCTGGTTTTGGCTGTCGGCTTTTTCTTATGCCCCGCGCGCGGTCGCGCCGCGCTCGGGCTGGTTTTCGCCGAGGGACGTTTGCGGGAGGGTGCGACTGCCCGGCTCTTCCTCGCGGTGCCGCCCTTCGGTTTCGCGGGCGCCTTCCGGGCGGGCTTCCGCTTCGCTCCGGTCGTCCCGCCGAGGCTCCGGCTGAGGACCTCGAGGAGATCGACGACCTCGCCGCCGGTCTCGTCGCTCTCGATCGGGACGGACTGCTCGACGACTCCCTCGCCGCGCTTCTGCTTGTCGCGCGCGAGTGCCTCGAGGCGTTCGGCGTAATCGTCGAGCATCTCGTGCAGGTCGAGCTTGCCGGTCTGCTTTCGGATCGCCTCGTCGAACCACTTCACCTCGGCCGCCGGAGCCTTCGCGACCTTCGGAAGCCCGACGTCGCCCGGCGAGCGGATCTCGTCGGCGAACCGCAGCGTCTCCGCGCGCAGGATCCCGTTCTCCGCGAGGATCGCGACGACGTACTCCTTCGTCCGCATCACGAACGTCGCCACGCCAACGCGGCCCGTTCGCTCCATGATCGCCGCGAGGAGCCGGTACGCCTTGTTCGATCCCCCGGCCGGCGTCAGAAAGTAGCCGCGCTCGAAGTACTTCGGGTCGATCTCGTCGCGCGCGACGAAGAGACGCAGGTCGATCTCGCGCGACTTTCTCGGCTCGATCGCCTCGAGCTCGTCGTCGGTCACGACGACGAACTTCCCCTTCTCGATCTCGTAGCCGCGGACGATGTCGCTCCAGTCGAGCTCCTGCTCGTCTTCGGAGCAGACGTAGCGCCGCTGGAGGGGAGTGCCTTCCTCCGACACCATCTTCAGCGACGACGTGCGCGGACGGTTCGCCGCGAAGATCGCCACGGGGATGCTCACGAGTCCGAAGCTGATCGTCCCGGACCAGAACGGCCGCGATCCGCCGCCCTGTTCGAGCTCTTCATCGGCTGGCACCGGCGGCCCTCCTCTTCTCCACCGCTTTGACGCTCGCGGCGAGCACCTTGTCGAGGCCCTCGTCCGACGCCTTCCGCGGGCGGAACTTCGCGACCTTCGGCTTCTGCCCCTTCGACTTCAGCTCGACCAGCTCCATGACCCGGTCGCGGTACTCGTCGCGGAACGCGGCGGCGTCGAAGGTCCCCGACAGCGCTTCGACGAGCTGCTCCGCCATCGCGAGCTCACGCGCGTCGAGCGCGCGGCCCGTCGGGGCCTGGAGCGCTTCCGCGTCGACGATCTCGTCCGCGTGGCGCAGCGCGATCAGCATCAGGTATCCGTCGACGGCGCGGAGCGCGCCGACGTGGCTCTTGCCGCGCATCACCCACTTCGCCACGCCTTCCTTCCCTCGCTTCTCCAGAGCAGACGCGAGGGCGAAATACTTCTGCGACGAGCCGTCGGGCCCGAGGTAGTAGGCGCGCTCGTACCAGCGATGGTCGATCGCCGCGTCGTCGACGAAGCGGGTGATCTCGACGTCGCGCGACGGTTCGGGCTCGAGCGTCTCGAGCTCGTCTCCTTCGAGCACGACCATCGAGCTGCGGCTCACCGCGAACGCCTTCTTCGCATCCGCGTACTCGACCGGGTCCTCGATCTCGGGATCGATCATCCGCTGCTTCACCGGCGCGAGATCGGTCTTGTGAAGAAGGCGGAAGTGAATCGAGCGGTCCTGCACCGCGGAGAAGAGCTTCACCGGCAGCTCGCTCTTCCCGACCCTGATCACGCCCTTCCAGATCGCGCGTGCCGCCATCGGCTCGTCCTCCGTGCAGGTTTCGCAGCGCCCTCCCTGCACGAGGTGCAGAGGTTCTCGCCGCCGTCGGTCGTCGTGCAGGTCGTGCAGAGCTCGGCGTCACACGCGACGCAGCGGCTGCCGGTGCCGTGTGCGTAAGCCTGGTCGCATCCTGAGCAGAGCTCCTCGCGCGCCTGGAGCCAGAAGATCCACTTTCTTCGCTTCGCCACGGGGCGGGGGAGGTGCAGCGGTCGTGCCCGGGGCAACGGAGTGCCGTTGGGCACTCACCTACTGCGGGGTGATGGTGGTGATGTGCTGGGTCTCGTTGTTCGTGATGCTGACGAACGCCCAGATCTGCACCTTAGGCGCGTGGATCGGGTCCAACGGCGACGCTGCGAGCCCTTCGATCCGTATCGTCGTCGTAGTCGGCGAACCGGCAACCGGCTCGGGCCCGACGATCTGGGCGTAGGGCGGGTCGTAGATGTTCACAGGCGTCGACAGCCTGACCTGGCGCGTCTCGTTGCCGATGGTGACGCGAGCGCCGTAGGTCCAGCCGAGACCGTAAACGCGGAGCATCCAGCGGTAGCGCGGGTCCAGCGGCACGCCGGTCAAGGCAATCACTGGCCGGAACTCCGTGTCGGGAACGATCGGCAACTCGGTTCCGAAGTTCTGCGCGCTCCGGCTGGTGTCGTAGACGCGGAGGTTCATCGCCATGCCCTCGGCGGCGTCGCGCGTGATGTCGATGAGCCTTCCGGGTCCACCCGACGCGGAGGCGGACGGCGAGGCCTGACCGGTGCTTGGCAGAAGGTCGAGCGGATTCAGATCCACATAGTCCGGACCGACGACGAGTGGTCCCGAGGGTGCTCCCCAGATTCTTCCGAGAAAGGCTGTCGGGTTCCACAGGCGCAACTCGCTCCGGAATTCGGAACCGTACGCGCCAACGACAGGAGGGACGAAGATCGGCAGCAGATAGCGCTGCACCGCAAAGTCATTCCTACCGGTGTACGAGAACCACTGAGGCGATGCGGCTGCGCCGTTCGGCTGAACGACGACGACGGTGACGTTGCCGAATGGCTGGGCCGGAGAGACGGCGCGGATCGTCGTTGAACTCACGACACCCACCGATCGGGCCGGGAAATCACCGAACATCACGACCGGCCGCTGGCCCAGTGTGCTGACGAAACCGCTGCCGGTGATCGTCACCTCCGTACCGCCGGAGGTCGACCCCATGGTCGGGGAGAGCGACGTGATCAGCGGTTGCGCGGTCAGAGACGACGCGAGGAGGAGGAACGCGACGATGAGATGACGGCACACTCGGGAATCGTACGCCAATGCTGACGCACAGGCTACAGGGGGGCTCAGAGGCGATCCGCATGCCCGCATGCGCTGGCTGGGGAGGGTCGACGATCTTCGAACGTGGGGGATCGCCGCATGACCCTCTCCCGGAATGTCGCCGGAGGCGTGCCAGTGACCCCTCAACCCGAGGAGCAGAAGAGTGAGGACCTCGTTACGTCGCTGGTCGAACAGGTCACCAACGGCGGGCGCAGAGCTGGCCGGGTACCGCAAAGCTCGGAGAGGAGATTTCAATCTGCCCTCCCACCCTTGAGATCTGTCAGCGGCAGGGGCTCAGGCCATGTATGTAACTGAACGAACGCCCGCAGACGGTAGAGCGGAACGAATAGCGGTTCGGCTCCGTAGCGCGGAGCGACGTAGAACTGAGCCGCGGCATTGAAAGCGCGATGCCATCCGAGAGGGCGTCGACCCGGATCGCGACCAACTGCGGCACAACGCGGGTGACAAACATCAGCCAGGGCTTGAGTCCGCCGCTCGCACGTGGGCGCGTGCCGATAGTCACCCACCGACAGCCAGCAGGCGTTCAGAATCGACGTACATCGCAAAAAGAGAGGGGTTCCCGTCGATGGCCGACAACAAGAATCAAACCTTCGGAACCGGAAGCCATATGTTCGCAACAGCGTGTTGCGAGTGCGGCCGAAAGGCGCATTTCCTCGGCGAAGACCAGGATGGAATCCGCGACTCTATGCGCGCGAGCGGCTGGAGGCTTGAGCGAAGTGGAGTGATGCATCCTGAGGTTGGGGAGTTAGCCAATTTCCGCTGCGCCGAGTGCGTCGCGGCGCTGTGAGGCAGCCGACTACTCGCCGACTCGAGGGCTTGAGGCTCACATGGGATTCTATCTTCGGAAATCGCTCTCCCTCGGTCCGGTGCGGTTCAACCTCTCCCGATCCGGAGTCGGGACGTCGGTCGGGATCAAGGGCTTCCGCGTTGGCCGATCGGCCAGCGGCCGGAGCTACGTACACGCAGGCGCGGGCGGGTTGTACTACCGCCAGAATCTGAGCAGTCCCGGCGCGTCCACGCAGGCCGCCCGCAAATCGCGTTCGAACTATGCCGCTCTCGGCATCGTTCTATCCGTCGTCTGCTTTTTGTCGGGAGCACTGTTTCTCACCCAAGGCGAGGCCGGAGGCTACATCTGCATGGGGCTACCGATCGTCGCGGGTACGATCTGGCTCACGGTTCACATCTTGGAGCAAAGAGAGGCAGAGCGAGCCAGGGAGGCGGAGGACCGACGCATCCAGGGATGGGAAGACGCCTGCGACAAGCTCGAGAAGGTCGAAGGGGAGCCTGCTTCGGAGCTGCTCGCGGGAGTCAGAGGGCTGATGAATGAGCACGGCCTCTCGTTCGCGGACGTGCGGAGCGCCGCGACCGCCGCGATCATCCGGCAGATCGGCGGGGCCGTCGGCCGAGGGTTTGATCGCGACGACATCGCGCAGACGTTTGACACGGTTTGCAGTGCGGTGGGCGCGACCTTCGACGTGAGACCAGCCGTCGCGATCGACGTGCTCAAGCACTGCGTTTGGGCACTCGTAGCGGACCTCGAACTCAGTGAGACCGAGGACGCGGCACTAACCGCGGTGCTGAACGCCCTAAAGGTGAACCCGTCCGAT
Source organism: Thermoanaerobaculia bacterium (assembly GCA_049298815.1). GTDB lineage: Bacteria > Acidobacteriota > Thermoanaerobaculia > Gp7-AA8 > Gp7-AA8 > JBAQWH01. The sequence continues at coordinate 5,864 of JBAQWH010000430.1, forward strand.
ATTCAGGCGGAGAGTCGTGCAGTGCTGCAGTTTCGCCGGTTGAGGGCGATTTCCGCAGAGACCCTTCCGATAGCTCGTGTAGATGTGAAGCTGCAGCGGGGAGAAATCTGCCACTCGGTGACAACGGGTTCTCTGCTTGAGCGTCGTGTGGTCCGCAGCTGGGTCGAGTACGGCGAGCGGCAGACTGAAGAGGAGTACGTGAAGGAGCGATCCGGCGACGTCTACGTTACTTCGAAACGAATCCTGATCGTCGGCGACGGCACGCTCAGTATCCCCTTCGACAAAATCTTGGACGTCGACCTCGACTGCGATGCTGGCCGGATCATCATCGCGAAGGACGGGAGGAAGACCCCGTACGTTCTCGAATGCGATGACCCGATCTTTCACGGTGGTCTGATTGCCAAGGCGGCTGAGGTCTCGTTGTAGCTGACCTCGCTGGCCTTCAACGCGGTCGTTGGCAGCCGCACCGTGGCGTCCGGCGGCAGGGGGCGCTACTGTAGCTCGGAGCGTGGCTCCGCCGTCGACGCCTCCCGACTTCCAGCAACCTCGACCTTGTCGGGGCACGTCTTCCAAGTAGTTAGCTCAGGGTCCGCGACGTTGCAGCCGGAGAGCACATGCTCGCCACCGAACTCATCGCGGTACTCCAAACCGAAGACAATCCACACGTGAAGCTCTCCTGATGCAAATGCGGCAAACCTTTCTTCGGAAAATGGTCCGAGCTTCACCGACACCCAGCTGCTTCCGCCAGGCCCCATGGTCTCCGCGGGACCGGCGGCGTAGGAGCAGCGAACTTTCCGAGGCAACTCTCTGCCCGTAATCGCACAAGCGTATGCGCGAACGTAGAGAGCGTCGCTCAGACCATAGTTCTTGAAAAACACGTACTCGAAGGAGGCGGCGTCGCCAATCACGGCGGCGGGCTTGCCATGTCCGCCGATGCCATCGAAGGCTACCCTGGCACGTTGCGCGACGCGGAAGTGCTGCTCGGTACGGTCGAGCGACTTCGCGGCGGCTGCCGCTGATAGCTGGGCTGCGGCTACTGTCTGCTTGTTCGTGTCGGCGAGTAGTCTCGTCGAGGCTGCCTGACTCTCTGCGATCCGCAATTGACGCTGGGTGACACGATCTGCAGCGGCGCTCCCGATCCGCGCATCGGAAAGTTGATCCTGCATAACGCGCAACTGGAGTTCGACAGCGGTTGTCTGTCGGTCCAGATAGCACAATCCTCCCACTGCGGTGACCATCAGGATGAAGTTGAAGGCTGTCTGGAGGCGATCAATCGAAAACCGCGTCCAGAAACGGTTCAATCCTGATGCGCCTTCATCACGGCTGCTGTTGGTGCGTTCGGTCATGGAGGCACTCCTACGGACGCGACCTGCTACGCTGGTAGAATTCACGTGAGTGGGAACGGGCGAGCTCACGACCTTGGCCGGAACGCTGCTCGCCCGATCCCACCCGACGTTTACTTCTCCTTCCGGACGCCCTTGAACGGCTTGTCGTCGGACTTCCGGTCCATGAACCGGCCCGTGTCGGTATCGCGCTTGGTCCAGTCCTCGGTCTTCGGGTTGTACACCTGCGACCGGTCCTTCACCGCACCGTGACGGTGGCCATCACCCACCGGCGGATTCTTCGCCATCTTTCCTCACCCCCTCTCTCCCTTTTCGATTAGGAGACCGCTCGGATCGAACGATCTTCTCGGAAATAGACGTCGCCGTTGGTCATGGCAATGACAACTTGTTGTCGTAGTAGGCGAAGTCTCGGGTGGATAGAGCTGATTCAAGCCGCGGAGTCTTGCTGCTCCAGCTCCTCGAGGTCGCGGGTGAAGTCGAACACGATCTGGATTGGCTTCTCAGGCTTCGCGTTTTCGTTGTAGGAATCGACATCCGTCTTGAGCTGCCGGCAATCCCCGATGATCTGCTGGCGCCGCTGCTGAAACGCTACCTGCATGAACCTCAGGGGCGCGGTGCGAATGTCCGCCCACACGAAACGTGTCTGGCCGCCGCCATCCTTGACACGTGCGACATGTTTGGCGCGAACCGATCGACCTTGGGGGTCAATCATATGCTCCTCACGCATCGCGCGTGACAGCTCCTCTGCGCAACGGTCAATAACGTCAGATTGCTGTGGATGCCACAACCCGTTTCGCACTGCCCACACGGCAATATCTTTCGTGGTCGCCGGCGCGCGGTGCGTCTTGTAGTACTCATTGGCAATGCCGCGAAGCTGTTCACCGTAGCTCATCGTCGCGCTCCTAAAAGGTCAGGGGGGCGAATCCAAAACCATCGGTCACAGTGCTCGCTGTGACAAGGTCTCGCACCTTGACCAAAAACGTTCGAAAGTGGGACCACTCGACTTCCTTGCGCTTCTGAAGCTGGCCAACGACGATGCCAGGATGGACCTTGATTCGCTTGGCGAAATTCTCGACCTTGACACGCGAGTACAGCGGCGTCGTCCGGGCGATGAAGTCGTTCATCTCGTCCGCCGGGACGAGCCACTCTTGAGCCTGCGCGTTCGCCGTCCGCTCACTGTCAGGCGCGTCGTCGCGTTCGTCAAGGTCGTCAACAATGGGAATGGTTTTGCCGTCGCCACGTGTGACGTGAACCAGTTCATGCAGGAGCGTGAACCAGAACCAGTCGATGCGGTCGTATCGCAGCGAAAGCGCGATCACCGGCGACCGGTCATCAAGCCACATCGTCACTCCATCAACCTTCGCTTTGCTGATCGTCTCAACCACGACCATGCGAATGCCGTTCTCCGCGAGAATGCGGGCCACCTGCCGCACGTCGGCTGCCGCCGGAAGAATGAGCTGAAGCTCCGAGATCGCTCGCCGAGTCGACTCTTTCTCAAACGTTGCAGAAACCGGAGCTGTGCTTGCGATGGCACGCGCACGACAGAGCCAAGCGCGCAGAGCGGGAGTCACGCTTCCGTAGGAGGCCGACTTTCGCGCAGCATGTGCGAGTTCCGGGGCTTCGTCGTCGATGGCCTCGATCCCGAGAAAGTCGCACACATCCCTTTCGAGGACATCAATGTTCGAGGATCCGCTGATCCACCCCCGCCTGATCATGTCCTTGACGGGGGCCTTCTCGTACAGTTTCGCTCGGCGCGCGACTGCTCCATCGGATGTCCGCTTCTGCGCTTCGAGATAGAGTCGGTACGTAGATTCGAGGTTTAGCCAGTACTGCGCGCTGGTGCCGAAAGCCTCGGCCAAGGAACGAGCTGTTGCAGGAGTAATCTCGCGCTTCCCGAGGACCAGCTCGTTGACAGCCGCTGTCGGCTTTCCCAATACCTCCGCGAGGTCCACCTGGCTCCAGCCGCGCTCCTCCATTTCGTCGCGGAGGAACTCCCCCGGAGGAAACGCTTCAGCTGGAATGAAATTCGTCTCACCGGTCATGTCTCGCTCTCCGTTTCCGTCTCAGTGGTAGTCCTCAATACCCACCACAACCAGCGCTCGCTGCGTGCCCTGCTCTTCAATTTCCAAAATGAGGCGGTATTGATCGTTAAGTCGCACCGAGTACTGATGACTTCGATCACCTTTAAGCTTTTCAAACCGGTTGCCCCTGATGGCAGCGAGATCAATCTCGGAATGAGCCGCGCGAATAGCCTGCATGCGCTTTCGGAACGCTTTCACCAGCGCCGGCTGGTAGCCGGCGGTGTACTGCGCGTTCCATTCGAGTTCGCGCAAGCTGGCATTCGCATGTCTTACGTTCACGCGAGTGACAGCATAGGACGGGCGTCCATGGATGTCAATAGCCGAATTAACGCATAGCGATAACTCGGCTATTCCGAGCCAGCGCCCGACCTCATGGCCCAGAAAAGTGGATCCCGTTTCCGCGAGGAACTGAACCGCCAGGTTGGCTTGACAGGGAAAAACCCGTGGCGCGTCACCTGGATGCTGCGTTCGGGCGCGCCGGGCGGACATGTGGAGGGATCGCCACGGTTCACGACCGCGACACGAAGCGGGACGATGTCCGCGCCGGCCGGATCCGGCGCCGCCTCGCGGAACTGGCAAACCTCGGCGCCGCGGCCTACGAAGAGAAGCTGCTCGGGAAGGTGGCAGAGGAGATGTTCGCCACGCTCACCACGAAGTGGCGGGCTGAGGAGACGACGCTCCGGGCGGAACTCGCCGTGCTGACGACGTCGATCACGACCGAGCGGCTGCTGACCAAGATCCGCGAACCGTTCCAACTCCTGGAAGTTGTGGCCGATCAGTATTTGCGGCGAAATCGGGAGGAGAGGAGCACCCTGGTACGTTCCTGCGTTTCCAACCTGATGATTTCTCGCGGAAGTGTCTCAATCGGCTGGACTTCGCCGTTCAACACCATGGCGAAATTGGGTGATCGTCACGCCTGGCTGGGGAGGGAGGATTCGAACCTCCGAATGGCGGCTCCAAAGGCCGCTGCCTTACCACTTGGCGACTCCCCAGGATGAGCGCGTCAGCGCGAGGTACAACAGGCAGGATGCGCGCCTGCATTGCGGGCGCGCGAGTCTAGCAGACGGGGGGTGGTTCCTCGGTCCCTGGGTCCCTCGGTCCCTCGGGCGTTCCTCGGGTTCCTCGGGGGTTCCTCGGAGTTCCTCGGGGAGCGTGGGGTGGGTGCGAGGGCTCCGCGATCCTCGCCTTCTCTCCTTTGATGCACTACGCCGCCAGAAAACGCCGATTCCCCGAGGAACCCGAGGAACCCCGAGGAACCCCGAGGAACCCGAGGAACTCAGGGACCGAGGACCGAGGAGCTACTCCTTCTCCTTCGCGATCGGGCCGACCTTCGCGCCGGTCGCGCGGAGGTAGTTGGCAGGGGCGAGGATGAGCTGGGCACCCCGCACGCCCGCAGAGATCGAGATGGTGTCGAAGAGCTCGATCGTTTCGTCGGCGAAGACGGGATACGCCTTCTTTGCCGCGAGCGCGGTGACGCCGCCGCGGATGTAGCCGGTGAGCGGCTGCACCTCCTTCAGCGGGACGGTGTCGATCTTCTTGTCGCCGGTGAGCTGCGCGAGAGCCTTGAGGTCGAGCTGCTGGTCGCCGGGGACGACGGCGAGGCAGACGCCGTGCTTGTCGCCGCGGGCGACGAGCGTCTTGAAGACCTGTTCCGGCGGAAGTCCGACTTTGCGCGCGACGCTCTCGGCCGCAAGGTCGTCGGGATCGACGTCGTACTCGCGCACCTCGTACGGGATGCCGAGGGAGTCGAGCAGGCGGGCGGCGTTGGTCTTCATCGCACGATGTGTAACACGCCCTCCGTCCTCCTCTGTGTCTCTGTGTCTCTGTGGTTGATGGATTCTGACGAAGAATCTCACCACAGAGGCACGGAGACACAGAGGAGGACGGAGGGCCCTACAATGCTGACGCTGCCGTGACCGAGATTCGTACTTGTTTATAATATATAATTAGTATGCAGAAATATCGAAAGGCGACCGTGAAACGTACTTCAGCGTTCCTCCTCGCAGCACTCGTCGCACTCTCCGTCGCCGCGGCCGATACGCCGGCCGCGAAGGATGACAAGAAGCCGGGCGGCCTGACCTCCGGCACCGTTTCCGGACTCAAGTTCCGCAACATCGGCCCGGCGATGACGTCCGGCCGCATCGGCGACCTGGCAATCGACCCGACCGATCCGTACACCTGGTACGTGGCGGTCGCTTCGGGCGGCCTCTGGAAGACGACGAACGCCGGCACGACCTTCACCCCGATCTTCGACGATCAGGGCTCGTACTCGATCGGCTGCGTGACCCTCGATCCGAAGAACCCGCTCACCGTCTGGGTCGGGACCGGCGAGAACAACTCGCAGCGCTCGGTCTCGTACGGCGACGGCGTCTACAAGTCGATCGACGGTGGGAAGTCGTGGACGAACGTCGGTCTCAAGGGCTCCGAGCACATCGGGATGATCCTCGTCGACCCGCGCGACTCGAACGTCGTCTGGGTCGCCGCGCAGGGGCCGTTGTGGAGCTCGGGCGGCGACCGCGGCCTCTACAAGACGACCGACGGCGGGAAGAACTGGAAGAAGGTGCTCGACATCTCGCCGAACACCGGCGTCTCCGACATCGCCTTCGACCCGCGCAATCCCGACGTGGTTTATGCGAGCGCCTATCAGCGCCGCCGCCATGTCTGGACGCTGATCAACGGCGGACCCGAATCCGCCATCCACAAGACGGTGGACGGCGGCGCGACCTGGTCGAAGATCACGAAGGGACTCCCATCGGTCGACCTCGGCCGCATCGGTCTCGCCGTCGCGCCGTCCGCCCCCGACACGGTCTACGCCATCGTCGAAGCCGCGAACAAGGAAGGCGGCTTCTACCGCTCGACCGACGCAGGCGGCTCGTGGGAGAAGCAGAGCTCGTACGTTTCCGGCAGCCCGCAGTACTACCAGGAGATCTTCGTCGACCCGTACGACGCGGACCGCATCTACTCGATGGACGTCTTCCTCCAGGTCTCCGAGGATGCAGGGAAGACGTTCAAGCGTCTGGGCGAGAAGGCGAAGCACGTCGACAACCACGCGCTCTGGATCGATCCGAAGGACACAGACCATCTTCTCGTCGGCTGCGACGGTGGCCTGTACGAGACGTGGGACCGCGGGAAGACGTACCGCTACTTCGAGAACCTCCCGGTGACGCAGTTCTACCGGCTCGAGGTCGACAACTCGACGCCGGCCTACTACGTCTACGGCGGCACGCAGGACAACTTCACGCTTGGCGGTCCGTCGCGCACGCTCAACGAGCACGGCATCGCGAACTCCGACTGGTTCGTGACGACCGGCGGCGACGGCTTCCAGCCGCGCGTCGATCCGAAGGACCCGAACATCGTCTACTCCGAATCGCAGCACGGCGGTCTGGTTCGCTTCGACCGCAGGAGCGGCGAGCAGATCGACATCAAGCCGTATCCCGCGACTGGTGAAGATCCGCTGAAGTGGAACTGGGACTCGCCGCTCATCATCAGCCCGCACGCGAACACGCGGCTCTACTTCGGAGCGCAGAAGCTCTACCGCAGCGACGACCGCGGAAACTCGTGGAAGCTCGTGAGCGGCGACCTCACCCGCGGCGTCGACCGGAACAAGTTGAAGGTCATGGACCGCGTCTGGCCGATGGACGCCGTCGCGAAGAACACCTCGACGTCGTTCTTCGGCAACCTCGTGTCGCTGTCGGAGTCGCCGAAACAGGAGAACCTGATCTACACCGGCAGCGACGACGGCCTGATCCAGGTCACCGAAGACGCCTCGACCTGGCGGAAGATCGCAGCGTTCCCCGGCGTCCCCGACATGACGTACGTCTCGGACGTCGAGGCCTCGCTGCACGATGCGAACGTCGTCTTCGCCGCGTTCGACAACCACAAGATGGGCGACTTCAAGCCCTACCTCCTTCGCAGCGGCGACAAGGGAAAGACGTGGACCTCGATCGCGGGCGACCTCCCGCAGCGCGGTTCGGTCTACACGATCGCCGAGGATCACGTGAACCCGAACCTGCTGTTCGTGGGGACGGAGTTCGGCGCGTTCTTCACGGTCGACGGCGGAAAGAAGTGGACGCAGCTGAAGGCCGGCCTGCCGGTCATCGCGGTGCGCGACATCGCGATCCAGCGCCGCGAGAACGACCTCGTGCTCGCGACCTTCGGCCGCGGGTTCTACATCCTCGACGACTACACGCCGCTCCGCCGCCTCGACGCCGGGCTCCTCGCGAAGGATGCCGTCCTTTTCCCGGTCGAGACGAAGACGCCGATGTACATGCTGCAGTCGCCACTCGGCGTCCGCGGCAAGGGCTTCATGGGCGAGACGTACTACCTCGCGCCGAACCCGCCGTTCGGCACGACGTTCACTTACTACCTGCAGAACGAGCTCAAGTCGCTTCGCAAGCAGCGGCAGGACCGCGAGACGACGCTCGTCAAGGAAGGGAAGGAAGTCTTCTACCCGAACTGGGACGCGTTGAAAGCCGAAGACCGCGAGGAAGCACCGGCGATTCTCGCGACGGTCACCGACGACGAGGGGACCGTGGTGCGGCGGCTGAGCGCGCCGGCGAAGAGCGGGTTCCAGCGCATCACGTGGGACCTTCGTCATCCGTCATCGGAGCCGGTGTCGCTGACTCCCGCGGAAGAGAACCTCTTCGGCAACCCGCCGCGCGGGCCGATGGTCGCGCCGGGCACGTACACCGTGAGGCTCGCCCAGCGGGTCGACGGCAAGGTGACGAACCTCGGCGAGGCGCAGAAGTTCGAGCTCATGCCGCTCGGACTCTCGTCGCTTCCCGCCGCGAGTGCGAAGGATGTGCTCGCATTCCAGAAGAAGACCGCGCGGCTGCAGCGGGCCGTGCACGGCGCCGTCCGCGTCGCACGTGAGACGCAGACGCGGATCGACCTCCTCGAGAAGGCGCTCGTCGACACTCCGGCCGCCGACGTCTCGCTGCTCGACCGCCTCCGCGACGTCGAGCTCCGGCTCAAGGACCTCCAGGAGAAGCTGACCGGTGGAAGCGTCCTGGCACGGGCGCAGGAAGCGACCGGACCGTCGATCATGGAGCGCGTCGAGACCGTGATCGAAGGTCACTGGCAGAACACGTCGGGGCCGACGCAGACCCACGTGCAGGGCTATCAGCTGGCCGCTGCCGAGTTCGCACCGGTCCTCGATGCCTTGACGAAGCTCGTCGAGACCGACCTCGCGACGATCGAGCGTGAGGCGGACGCCGCAGGCGCGCCGTGGACGCCGGGCCGCGTGCCGAGGTGGAAGGCGGAGTAGGTTGGAAGAGTGAAGAGTGAAGGGTGAAGTGAGTGGGGCGCCGTGTGAATCTGCGCGGTGTCCCACTCGCGTGTCATCCTGAGCCGCCGATGCCCCGCCAGGGGCTGAGGACGGTCGAAGGACCCCCCGATTCGGAGCGGAAAGCGTAGCCGCCACCCAACCGGCCTGAATCGGGGGGGGTCCTTCGACCGCGCTCCGGCCGCGGGGCGGCCTCCGCCGGCTCAGGATGACAGCCCCACGCCAGCTCATCGAGGCGGGGATGGCGCCGCGGGCTAGTCGTTGTCCGTCTGGACGACCTGGTCGAAGACGATCTGGGTCCAGGTCTCCATCGCGTCGCGTTGCGCGTGCAGCTCGTCGACCGTCGCCCAGCGACCGGTCATCAGCTCGGTCTCGCGGACGACGACGGTGCCGGTGTGGGACTCGAGGACGAAGACCACGCCGAGGTGGACGCGGCTGACCTCGGTCGACTCGTCGTTGAGGATGCCGGCGAACGTGAGGTCGTAGTCCCCTTCGACGCCGACCTCCTCCTCCAGCTCCTTCAGCAGTCCGTCGAGCAGGTCGGGTGTGTCGGGGTTGATGTGCCCTCCGATGCCGAGCGAGAGCTTGTTGTGGAGCCGTGCCTCGTTCTGCCTGGCCAGGCGCTGCAGGAGGTACCACGAGACGTCGTGGCGGATCAGGACGTACGGGATGATCTGCCGGTACTGCGGCGACTGCTCGGCGAGAGGTCTGTCGATGAAGGAGTAGTTCTCCTCGATGACGTCGAGGATCTCTTCCGCGCCGTCGCGGATCACGTCGAACGTCCGTCCCTTGATGAACGGCTCGAGGTCGGCCGTGCTGACTACCATCACCTGCTCGGTCATCGGAACATCTCCAGGACACATTCGTGCAGCAGGCCGTTCGTCGACACGCCGCTTCCTCCGGCGGCCGTCGCCTCGCCCGCGAGGGTCGTGAACTGTCCGCCGGCTTCTTCCACGATCACCTTCACCGCGGCCATGTCCCAGTGTGCGACTTCGGGTTCGATGGCGATCTCCATGGACCCCTCGGCGACGAGCATGTGGGACCAGAAGTCGCCGAAGGCGCGCGTCCGGCCGACGCGGTGCACCAGCGAGATGAAGTTCGCCGTCAGGCCGGCCTTCTCGAAGTCGGTGATGCTGTCGTAGGCGAAGTGCGCCTCACGGCATTCGTTCACCGCCGAGACGTGGATCGGCTCGCCGTTCAGGAACGCCCCCTCGCCTCGCGACGCCCACCAGCGGCGCCCGAGAGCCGGTGCGGAGACGACCGCAACCTCGCCGGCGCCGTCGACCTCGAGTGCGATCAGCGTCGCGAACACCGGGATGCCGCGCACGTAGTTCTTGGTCCCGTCGATCGGGTCGAGGATCCAGCGGCGCGCGGTGCTGCCGGTCGTCCCTTCCTCTTCGCCGACGATCCCGTCGTCCGGGCGGTCGGCCGCGAGCCGCTCCCGGATCATCCGCTCGACCGCTTCGTCGGCCTCCGAGACGGGGGTCGCATCGGCCTTCGTCCGGACGGCCAGCGACTGCGACTTGAAGAACTTCATCGTGATGGTGTCGGCTGCGTCGGCAAGCGCGAGAGCGAGGCTGAGGTCGGACTTCATGGCGGGCGCGAAGCGTAGCACGCGAGAACCTGCGCCCGGCGCTATCCTCTCTCGCATGTTTGCGCCGATTACAGCCTTCGCGCTGGCCGCGACCCTGGCCTCCGCCGCGCCTCTCACGATCGAAGATTGCGTGACGATGCCTCAGCTCAGCTCGCCCCGCATCTCTCCCGACGGGACGCGCGTCGTCTACGTCGTCACCCGCGCCGACCTTGCCCGCAGCGCGTACAACGCGGACATCTGGACGACGTCGATTGCTGGGAGCGGCACGAAGCAACTGACGAGAAGCGATGCGACCGACAACTCTCCCCAGTGGTCGCCCGACGCGAAGAGGATCGCGTTCCTCTCAGATCGCTCGGGTCCCACGTCGATCTACCTGATGTCTCCGGACGGCGGTGAGCCGCTGCGCCTGACGAACGAGCCGACCGGCATCCGCAGCTTCGAATGGTCGGCCGATGGTCGGTCGATCGCGTTCACCCGTGCCGAGGCGCGCACTCCGCAGGAAGAGAGCCGCGCGATCGCGAAAGACGACGCGCACGTGGTGGGGGAGGATCGCAAGCACGTCCACCTGCACGTCATCGACGTCGAGACGCGCCGCGTTCGCCGCGTCACGGAAGGCGGGTTCTCCGTATTCGAGTTCTCGTGGTCTCCGCGCGGCGACGCCTTTGCGATCGTCCGCACGCCGGGGACCGGCCTCGACGAGCAGTACCGGAGCGACCTCTACCTGGTCGCCGCGGGGGGAGGCGAGCTGCGGCCGCTCGTCGTCCGGCCGGGGATCGACCGCGGCCCGGTCTGGTCACCGGACGCGAAGACGATCGCGTTCGTGAGCACAGGCGGCGTCTACGACTGGCTGAAAGAGCACGACCTCCACGTGGTCCCATCTGCGGGCGGCAAGCCCCGCGCCGTGAGCGCCTCGTACGACCGCATCGCTGAAGCGTACTTCTGGTCGGACGACGGCACCTCGCTCGTCTTCGAAGGGCCTCTCGACCTGGCGAGTCATCTCTTCAACGTCTCGGCGATCGACGAGGAGAAGGTCACCCAGATCTCGAGGGGCGACGTCCTGATCGAAGGGCTGGACCTCGTGAAAGGGCGCGCTGCCTTCGTGATGCAGTCGCTCACCGCACCTCCGGAGATCTTCATCTCGTCGATCACCAACTTCGAGCCGCGCCAGCTCACGCACCACAACGACGCCTACCGTTCGCGAGCCCTCGGCGAGACGAAGGTGATCCGCTGGAAGAACCCGAAGGACGGGCTCCAGATCGAAGGACTGCTCACGCTTCCGATCGGTTACCGGGCAGGCGAGAAGGTGCCGCTTCTCGTCCACGTGCACGGCGGCCCGGCGTCGCGCTTCGATTTCGGATTCCTCGGCTACGGCGCGACGCGCTATCCGACGCATGTCTTCGCGGCCGCCGGCTACGCGGTGCTGCGGCCGAACCCGCGCGGCACCGGCGGTTACGGCGGCGCGTTCCGCGCGGCTAACAGGAACGACTGGGGCGGCATGGACTGGATCGACATCAATGCCGGGATCGATGCGCTCATCGAGCAGGGCATCGCCGATCCCGCGCGCCTCGGGCTCATGGGGTGGAGCTACGGCGGGTTCATCGCGGCGCATGCGATCGGCGCGAGCGATCGGCTCGCGGCGATCAGCGTTGGAGCGGCCGTCGTCGACCTGCTGAGTTTCCACGGGACGACCGATATCCGCGACTTCATCCCGTTCTACTTCGATCAGCGCGATCCGCGGCCCGACCCGGCGCTCGACGCGCTGCGTCGCGCTCCGCTCTCACTCGACCTTCTCCGCGCGCACAGCCCGCTGTGGCACCTGAAGAGAACGAAGGCGAAGGTCCTGATCCAGCACGGCGAGGCCGACGACCGCGTTCCGCTCTCGCAGGGAACGATGCTCTATCGCCTCCTCGACGAGCTCGGCGTCGACGTCACGATGGTGATCTATCCCCGCAGCGGCCACTCCCCCCGCGAGCCGAAGCTGAGGATGGACGTCGCGCGAAGGAACCTCGAGCTGTTCACGAAGACGATCCGGCGATAGGACGAATAGGACCAATGGGACCTATGGGACCTATAGGACCAATAGGACCAATAGGACGCCCCCCCCCCGGGCGGGCGGGTCCCATAGGTCCTATAGGTCCCATAGGTCCTATAGGTCCTATAGGTCCTATGGGTCCCATCGGTCCCATTGGTCCTATCGCGCGTTCTGCCAGAACATCGCGACCGTCATCGCCAAACCGATGAACACCACCGCACGCCGGACGAACGTTCGTCCGAAGCGGTGCGCGAGGCGGGTGCCGAAGAATCCTCCCGCGATCGACCCCACCGCCATGATCACTACGAAGCGCCAGACGACCGCCCCCTGGACGGCGAAATAGACCGCCGCGATCCCGTTGATGCAGATCGCCAGCAGGTTCTTGAGGCCGTTCATCTGGTGCATGTCGGTGAGGCCGATGAGGCCGAGCGCTGCGAGCATCAGGATGCCGATGCCTGCGCCGAAGTAGCCGCCGTAGAGCCCGACCAGGAACTGGAACGTGAAGACGAGCGTGACCCAGGCAGGCGTCGGGTTCTCGTGTGCCTTCGCGATGAGGCCGAGCCGGCGCGAGAGGAACTCCTGCGACCAGAGCAGGAGCGTCGCTGCGAGAATGAGGAACGGGACGAGCGTCTCGAAGGTCGAGGAAGGGGTCGCGAGCAGCAGCCAGCTTCCGAGGGCTCCGCCGGCGAACGAAGGGACGATCAGCCAGAAGAGCCAGCGCTTCATCGACGCGAGGTTGCGGCGGAAGCCGAGCGTGCCGGCGAGGGAGCCTGGCCAGATCGCGACCGTGTTGGTCGCGTTCGCCATCACCGGATCCACACCCAGCCAGATCAGCGTCGGGAACGAGATCAGCGTCCCGCCCCCCGCGATCGAGTTGACCGCTCCGGCGACGAAGGAGGCGAGGAACGCGATGAGTCCAGCCAGCACGGCGCGCGATTGTAAGGGAGAGTGGCCGGGGGTGGCGGGCAGCTCGACAGTTCGCAGCATCTGCCGTGCTATCGTCCGGGAGCCGTGACGCGGACGCCCGTTCTCAATGCCTGGCTCGCAGTCGTCATCGTCCTCGTAGGGATTCGACTCGGCACCGTCCCTCTCATGGACGCCGACGAAGGGCGCAACGCCGAGGTCGCGCGCGAGATGGCGGAGACGAACGACTACGTCATGCCGCGCCTCAACGGCCTGCCGTACCTCGACAAGCCGGTCGTCTATTTCGCCGCCGCCGCAGCGGTGATGGAAGTCCACGGACCGACCGAGCTCGCCGCGCGTCTTCCGGCGTACACGTTCACGCTCGCGACGATGTTCGTTCTCTTTCTCTTCGCGCGCCGGATGTGGGGCGACGAAGCGGGCCTGGTGGCGGCGATCGCGTTCATGTCGATGCCGCTCACGATCGCGTTCGCGCGGATCGTGATCTTCGACAGCGCCCTGACGTTCTTCGTCACGGTTGCGCTCCTGGCGATGCTTCTGGCGGTCGAGGAGAGCTCGTCGCGATGGTCGGTGCTCGCGTGGGCCGCGATGGGTCTCGCGATGATCACGAAGGGGCCGGTCGTGTTCGTGCTCGTCCTGTTCGTCACGGTGCCGTACGCGATCTGGCAGAAGCGACTGCGCTTCCTCTTCCCCCTCACGGGGCTCGTGCTCTTCGCTGCGTCGGTCGTCCCCTGGGTCTGGGGCGTCAGCGACGTCGTTCCGGAATTCCTTCGATACGTCCTCGTGACCGAGACCGTGGAGCGGATGGCGACCAAGGCGCTGCAGCGGACCGGGCCGCCCTGGTACTTCGTCCCGTACATGCTTTTCGGCGCGCTGCCGTGGTCGTTCGTGCTGCTCGCGAGCTGGCGTGAGCTCAGGAAGCGCGACCGCCTGGTCGTGTTCCTCCTGCTCGCGGTCCTGATCCCCCTGGTGTTCTTTTCGATCTCCCAGTCGAAGCGTCCGCAGTACGTGCTGCCGCTCATGGCTCCGCTCGCGTTGCTCGTCGCGCGAATCTGGCCGGAGGTGAAGACGCGGGCCGCTGCGATCGTGCTGGCGGTACTCGGGGTGACGTTGCTCGCGCTTCCGCTTTTCGTCGAGCGGTTCAGGATGAAGCCGGAGATCGCCGAGGTCGTGCCCGGGACAGCGCTCGCTCTTGGAGCTGCGGCGCTGGCCGGTGCGATGCTCGCTCTGTTCGGGCGGCGGCGCGAGCTCGTGCTCATCGGTCTGACGCTGCCGATGGTGGCGCTCCCCGTCCTCTCCACTCAACTGATGAAGGGCATCGCGCAGCGCCGGTCGGCGAAGGCGTTCGTGGCGCAGCTCGGGCCGTACCTCACGCCCGAGACCTCGATCGTCGGTGTCGAAGCCTTCACCGGGTCGATGCAGTTCTATCTGCGGCGTCCCGTGACACTCCTGACTCCGAACGCGACCGAGATGACGAGCAACTATCTCGTTCGCCGCTACGACCGGTACGTGTCGAATCCGGCGTCGCCGATCAAACCGCTGAGCCGGCTCGACGCAAGCCTCAGGGAGTGCTGCAGCCCACGCATCTACATCGTCCGGCAGAAGGATCCCGAGCATCAGGTGTCGCTGGAGGCGCGTGGCCTGCACCGCATCGCGTCGAGCGCGCATCACGTGGCGTATGGCCCGTGGCGCGGGCCGAATACAATGCGCCCCCGGGACTGAGAGCGGACGGATGAGAACCTGAGGTCTGGCCGACCGCGGTCATTCAGGGCTCGCGTTCGACCGGTGGTGTCGTCGGAGCTGCCGATCACACATGTGCGGAATCTACGGAATGGTCAGCGGCGGAGCCGCGCTGCGAAACCCGCATCTCCTCGCGGAGATGGGGGAGGCGCTGCGGCATCGAGGGCCCGACGGCACCGGCGCGCTCACGAGTGAGCGGGCGGCGATCGGCACGCA
>JBAQWH010000431.1:0-5646 GCA_049298815.1 Thermoanaerobaculia bacterium
CTTCAGGGTGCATCCTGTTCTGGCGCGTAATCCGGGGGCGTCGCTGCCGCTCCGCCCCCGGCTATTCGCCTTGGCCGCTTCGCGGCGCGACGGAATCGGAGAGCCCTCGCAGGTCCGCCCCCAGGCCGGGCGCCAGGTCTCTGCCCTCGCCCTCCAAATTTACGTCCCCAAAATCCACCGGATTGGAGACACGGTCGTCCGTTCAACCGCCCGGTGGTCAATTCAATCAATTGAATCAGGCGTTTAAGGAACGGCGCGGCAACGGCACTACCATTGAATCCGCTATCCGCCCTCGACCATGCGCCGGTCCCACATCGTCAACTTCCTTCTCGCCGTGCTCACGCTCGGAGTGGTCGTTGGCGCATTCACCTCGTTTCAGAGGAAGCGCTCGTCCTTCGAGCAGCTCGACTTCCGGTTCGAGCGGCGGAACGGGATCATCGTGGTCACGCGGGTCGAGCCGGTCAGCGCCGCGGCGCAGGCGGGACTCCGGCCGGGCGATCAGATCCTGCTGATGGGAGAGACGCCGAGCACCGAGGTTGGCGGGGTGAAGCGGACCCTCCGGCGGGGCGGCCGGTCGGTCCCGATGCTCGTGGCTCGCGATGGCAAGACCTTCACGGTCCACTACACGGCACCCGACCCGAGGATCGACTACGCCTACCTGATCCTCAGTTTCATCGGCTTTCTCTACCTTGCGATCGGGCTCTTCACGTTGTTCCGAGGGGAGACGGGCGAGAGTCTGATCTTCTACTTCGTCACCCTTCTCTCCTTCATCGTCTACGTCTACACGCCCGCGGGAGACATCGACTGGAGCTACAAGCTCCTGCAGACGGTCGAGGAGATGGCGCGCATCTTCCTGCCGCCGCTGGCGCTCCACTTCTTCCTCCGCTTCCCCCGGCCGCTGGTGCGCGACCCCCGCTGGATCGCGCTGATGTACACCCCGCCGGCCCTCCTGGCGCTCTGGAACGTCAACCTCTTCACCTTCGGCAACGCGGTCCCTCTGCTCGATCCACCGCTGGCGCTCCGAGTGATCGACCGGTGGGAGATGTTCGACTTCGGGCTGTACTTCACGCTCGCGGTCGGAGCGCTGGCGTTCACGTACCGTCACGCTGCGCCGGTCGGGCGGAAACAGATCAAGTGGATCTACCTCGGGCTGTCGCTCGGATTCCTTCCTTTCTTAGCGATCTACGTCATTCCGTACCTGGTGACCGGGAACGTCAGGCCGGTGTTCTCGACGCTCTCGATCCTGCCTCTCGCATTCATTCCTCTGGCGTTCGCGCTGTCGATCCTCCGATACAAGCTGTGGGACGTCGAGGTCGTGATCAAGGAGGTCCTCGCGTACTCGGTGACGGTGGCGTTCGGCATCGTGGCGTTCTCGACGATCAACCTGATCCTCTCGCGGGTCATCGAGGAGCGTTCCGCGATGGAGCGCAACTTCCTGGCGTTCACGTCGGGACTGGTGATCGCAGGAGTGCTGATCCCGGTGAAAGGGAGGATCGAGTCGGCGATCGAGATGTTCCTCTACCGCGACAGCTACAGGCACCGGCGGACGATGGCCGATTTCGCGCAGGAGCTCGCGACGTTCCACGACGTGCACGAGCTGATCGCGAACGTGCGGGACCGAGTGCGCGCGACGCTGAACGTGGAGCGGACGAACCTGTTCACGCGCGAGGGGTCGTCACTCGTCATCTACGAAGCGGAGCCTGGCGTGCCGCGGCGCGCAGCGGCGGCAGACTTCGGATCGATCCCGGCGGAAGGGCCGATGATGCTGACGCGGCCGAGGCTTCCGGACGCCTCCGAGCTTCCGTGGCAGCTGCTGTCGGCCGGCTACCGGTACGTCTTTCCGCTGCGGCATCGCGGTGAGATGCAGGGCCTGCTGATGCTCGGCACGCGGCGCGGGGATGAGCCGTTGTCGCGCGACGACCTCCACCTGATCGGCACGCTCACCGCGCCGCTCGCGCTCGCGATCGAGAACTCGCGGCTCTACGGCAAGCTGCGCCGGCAGCTCGAGGAGATCCGCGCGCTCAAGGAGTACAACGAGAACATCATCGAGTCGTCGCATTCGGCGATTGCGGTCGTGGCCGACGACGGGACGGTGCTGACGGCAAACCGCGCGTTCTGGGATCTCGTCGGTGCAGACCATACACACGAGTCGATCGGCGCCCTCTTCCCCCCGTACGAGGAGCTTCGTTCGAGCAACGCGAGGACGCTCACGACGCACTTCGTGAACGGGATCGGCATCGAGAAGGAAGTGACGGTGACGGCGAGCCCGCTCACCGCCGGCGACGAAACGCACAGCGCGCAGGTGCTCGTGATCGGCGACATCAGCGACCGGGTGAGGATGGAGCGCGAGCTCCAGGACAAGGAGCGGCTTGCGTCGCTCGGACTCCTCGCCGCCGGCGTCGCCCACGAGGTGAACACCCCGCTCACCGGCATCTCGTCGTACGCACAGCTCCTCCTCGCGGACACGTCTCCCGACGATCCGCGCTACCGGCTGCTCAAGAAGATGGAGCAGCAGACGTTTCGAGCGTCGAACCTCGTCAACAGCCTCCTCGACCTGATCGCGAGCAGGCCGCGCACGCGCGAGCTCGTCGATCTGCCCGAGCTCATCCGCTCGACGGTAGCGCTGCATGCCGACCTCCTCGCCTCGCGCGGCGTGAGCGTGCACATCGCGCCCATGGAGCCGGTCCGGGTGCGCGGGAACGCGGGTGACATCCAGCAGGTTGTGACCAACGTGCTGCTCAACGCGAAGGACGCGGTCATCGAAGGCGGGAACGTCTGGATCACCGCCGACGTCACGGACGCTCAGGTCGTCGTAAGGATCCGAGACGACGGTACCGGGATCCCGGACGCCATGCTCCCGCGCATCTTCGATCCGCTCGTCACGACCAAGCGCGGACAGGGAGGCACGGGCCTCGGGCTCGCCATCACCCGTCGTATTCTGAATGCCTGCGGGGGCGACATCGCCGCGGCGAACGTCCCGGGCTCGGGCGCCGAGTTTTCGATTTCTTTGCCTGTCGCGGCCGATACCAGCAGCATCCTGAGCGGGTCAGTCTCCAACGGCAGCACGATTTGAGCAGCAGCATCACGGCTGAATGCCGTTTCCTATGCGAATTCTGATCGTCGACGATGAGGAAGTCCTCAGGGACGTGCTGGACGTCGTCCTCCGGCGCGAGGGCTTTGACATCATCCTCGCCGCGAGCGGCGAAGAGGCGCTGAACGTCCTCGACCGCGAAGAGGTCGATCTCGTGATCCTCGACGTGATGCTGCCGGGCATCAGCGGGATCGACACGCTGCGTGCGATCCGCATCGCGAACCCGACCCTGCCGGTCATCGTGATCACGGCGTTCTCGTCGATCGACGGCGCGATCGAGGCGATGAAGTTCGGCGCGTTCCACTACATCCCGAAGCCGTTCAAGAACGAAGAGGTCATCCTCACGGTCAACAAGGCGCTCGAGCAGCGGCGCCTCACGACCGAGAACGAGCGGCTCAAGGAAGAGCTCGCGGAGAAGTACGCCTACTCGAACATCATCGGCAAGAGCGAGACGATGCGGAAGCTGTTCGACCTGATCAGCCTCGCAGCGCCGTCGCGCTCGAACATCCTCATCCAGGGGGAGTCGGGCACCGGCAAGGAGCTCGTCGCGAAGGCGATCCACCACGGCAGTCCTCGCGCGCGGAACGCCTTCGTCACCGTGAACTCGGGCTCGCTGCCGCCCGAGCTCCTCGAGTCGTCGCTCTTCGGTCACGTGAAGGGCGCCTTCACCGGCGCGATCGCGACGAAGCGCGGCCTGTTCGAAGTCGCCGACGGCGGCTCGATCTTCCTCGACGAGATCGGCAACATCAATCTCGAGACGCAGGCCAAGCTCCTCCGCGTGATCCAGGAGAAGGAGTTCATGCGGCTCGGTTCCGTCGACGTGGTCAAGGTCGACGTCCGGATCATCGCCGCGACGAACGCCGACCTGCAGAAGCTGATGGCGGACGCCCGCTTCCGCGAAGACCTCTACTACCGCCTCAACGTCATCAACATCCAGCTGCCGCCGCTGCGCCGCCGCCGCGAGGACATCCCTCTGCTCGTCGCACACTTCCTCGCGCACTACAGCGAGGAGAACAAGCGGAAGGTGCGCGAGGTGACTCCCGATGCGATGCGCCTGCTGCTCGATTACACGTGGCCGGGCAACGTCCGCGAGCTCGAGAACACGATCGAGCGCGCCGTCGTCCTCTGCACCGCCGATCGCATCACGCCCGACCTCATGCCGGATTACCTCCGCTATCCCGGCAAGACCGACCAGCCGGCGACCAGCGTCCCCGCACAGGGGCTCTCACTCAAGGACGCGGTGTCGCAGTACGAGCGCTCGATGATCCTGCAGTCGCTCGAGCTCGCGAACGGCGTGCAGAAGAAGGCCGCCGAGCTCCTGCAGGTCAAGCCCTCCACGCTCAACGAGATGATGAAGCGCCTCGGCCTGCACACGAAGTCCAACAGCGTGGTCGAGGAAGAGCCTGCAGCCGCGGAGTAGCGCGAGGACGGCGGGCGTCCAGGCGGCCGGTCCATCCCACTACAATGCCGTCCCCGAGGTGATCGACGAATGATTCGACGTGCTGCCACGACGCTCGCCCTGTGCCTCCTGATCGCTGCGGCTGCGTTCGCGCAGGAAGCACCGCCCTCGCCTCCCGAGGTCCTCGGCTATGACCTCGGGACGCACTTCACGTCGCACCAGCGGGTGCTCGACTACTTCGCCGCGCTGGCGAAGAGCTCGGACCTCGTGAAGCTCGAGAAGATCGGTGAGAGCTACGAGCGGCGCCCGCTGATGATCGCGACGATCACTTCGCCGGCGAACCACGCGCGCATCGAGGAGATCCGCCGGAACACGAAGGCGCTCGCCTCCGGAGAGATCGACGCGACTCGCGCGGCCGAGCTCGCGAAAGCCACCCCTGCCGTCGTCTGGCTCGGCTTCGGCGTGCACGGCAACGAGTCGTCGTCGACGGAGGCCGCGATGCTCGTCGCGAGCACACTGGTCCGGGACGAGGCCGCGCGAAAGCTGCTCGACGACCTCGTCGTGATCGTCGATCCGCTCGCGAATCCCGACGGGCGCGAGAGGTACACAGAGTGGTACCGCCGCACGCGCGGGGAGCAGCCGAGCTCCGACCCCGACGCTTTCGAGCACTTCGAGCCGTGGCCGGGTGGGCGCTTCAACCACTACCTCATCGACATGAACCGCGACTGGGCGTGGGCGTCGCAGCGCGAGACCGCCGCCCGCGTCGCCGCGTACCTCGCATGGAACCCGCAGGTCTTCGTCGACTTCCACGAGATGTGGCACGAGTCGTCCTACTTCTTCCCGCCGGGCGCGAAGCCGATCAACGCGAACCTTCCGAAGGACGTCGAGCGGTGGATGGAGGTCTTCGGCCGCGCCAACGCCGAGGCGTTCTCGAGTCAGGGCTGGCCGTTCTTCGTTGCAGACCGGTTCGACCTCTTCTATCCGGGCTACGGCGACTCCTGGCCGTCGCTGCACGGTGCGATCGGGATGACCTACGAGATGGCCGGCGGCGGTCGTGCGGGTCTCGCGGTCGAGAAGGCGGACGAGACGGTGTTGACGCTCGGCGACCGCGTGACGCGCCACTTCGCCGCCGCGATGGCGACGGTGCGCACCGCGG
>JBAQWH010000432.1:0-8037 GCA_049298815.1 Thermoanaerobaculia bacterium
ACCTGTGCCACCGCCCCCGGTGATCGTCACCGTCGGCGGCGTGGTGTCGTAGCCGGAACCGCCGCCGGTCACCGTGATTCCGGTGATCGTGCCGCCGTTGGTCACGCGCATCGTGTAAGTCAGCGGAGTCGGCTGGGGAGGATTGCCGACGAAGAGGTAGCCGGTGCCGTAGTACCAATTGGTGGCGTCGTTGGTCTTGTAGACGCCGACGTCGACGCGGCGCGTGACGGTGGTCGTCGTGCTCCGCGAGTTGTTGGTCGTCACCGATTCCGGCGTCACGGTCGAGACCGTGGCGTTGAGCGTGATGACCGTTCCCTCCGGAGTCGTCGGCAGAGTGGCGAGGACGAGCGTGAAGTCGCCCGAAGTCACGCCTCCGGCGACCGACGCGATCGTGCAGGTGATGGCGCCGGTGCCGCCGACCGCAGGGAGCGTCCCGCAAGTCCAGCCGGCCGGCGGCGTCATCGAAACGAACGTGGTGTTCGCCGGGGTGGTCTGCGTGAACGACACGGTGCTGGCCGTGCCGGTCCCGATGTTGGCGACGTTCTGGACGTACGTGATGTTGTCGCCTGCGTAGACCGGGTCCGGCGTGTCGTCGTTCTTCGGGACGGTCATGTCGGCGTCGTTGCAGGTCCCGCCGTTGATGACGGTCAGCGTGACCGCGTTGCTGTAGACCGTGCAACTGCTGTTCGCGGCGCGGAGGCGGAACTGGTGGCCATTGTCTCCGGCGACGGTGGCGTTCACGACCGTCAGTGTGTTCGTCGTCGAACCGGTGTAGTGGGCGCTCGCCACGACGTTCGACCAGGTCGCGCCGTTGTCGGTCGAGATCTCCCACTGCAGGGTCGTCGCGGAGACGGCCGTGGCCGCGAAGGTGGCGTTCTGGTTGTTGCAGACCGTGTCGTCGGTCGGCCTCCCGGTGATGTCGGGTGTCGCCGGCAGGATGGTCGCCGAGGCGGTGCTCGACGTGATGCATCCGGCGCGCGAGACCTGGACCTGGATGTCGACCGTGCCGCTGGCTCCGGCGGTGTAGCGGATGCCTTCGCCGATGACGGCCGCTGCGGTCGCTCCCGAGCCGCCGCCGGCGCTGAAGTCGACCGTCGGCGCGCTGGTGAAGCCGCTGCCGGTGTCGGTGATGGTGATCGAGGTGATCACGCCGCCGGTCACGTTCGCCCGGGCCGTGGCACCGCTTCCGCCGCCGCCGGTGAAGGTGACGTTGAAGCTGGGCCCCGTATATCCGGAGCCGCCGCTGCCGAGGACGACCTTGTAGATCGCTCCGGTCGAGTAGTTCGTGATGGTGCCGTTGCCGTTGGTGATCGTCCAGGTGTAGGTCGCGCCCGCGAGCCGCTCGACGGCCGCGCCGGAGCTGAGGTTCGCGCAGGCGTCAGCAACGACGATCGGTGGTGCGGGGTTGCAGACCTTCACGTCCTCGTCGGTCGTCGCGAAGTAGTCGAACTCGAGCGACTTCGCGCCGCTCACCAGGATCTCGTTCTGATACGTTCCGTTGGCGACGTTCCCATCGATCTCGGCGCTGAAGTTGATCGTGAGCGAACCGTTGCCGGGAACGGTGAGACCCGACCAGATGGGGTTCTGCGCGGTGCCGCCTGGATCGGCGGCCGCCACGCCGTTGACCAGCGTCGTCCCGGTCTTGTAAGTGAATCCGATCGTCAGGTTGTCGGTGACGCTGACGCCGGTGGCCGCCGTCGCAAGCGGGTTCGTGACCGTGATCGTGTAGGTCGCGACCGGACGAGGCGTCACACCGGTCGCCAGGTTGTTGACCGTCGGCGTCGACGTCGCCTTCCACGGGACCAGCGCGCCGAACGTGTTCGTCGCCGACGTGGTCGCGTTGTAGGTGTCGGGGGTAAAGGTCGTCCCGTCGCTGATCCGGGCCGTGTTGGTGTACTCGCCCGCCGCGGAGGCGAACGCGTAGTACTTCAGCTGTCCGCTGTCACCGTTCGTGAGATTCCCGATGGTCCAGGTGATCGTGCCGCTGCTGCCGATGCCCGGGGTCGACGTCGGCACCGGATAGCCGGTGACGTGACCCGCATAGCGCAGGTTCCCGGGAAGGAGATCGGTCACCGTCACGCTGGTACCGAGCGCGCTTCCGGTGTTGGAGTAGTTGAGCGTGAACTCGAGCGCCGGGAGCACGAGGCTGTCCGGTAGCGGAGTCAGGGCCGTGTCGAGCTGGATCCGGTTGGTCGTCTTGTCGATGATCTGGCGGATCGCGTAGACGCCGGGGCTCGTCTCGAACGCCACGAGGTTGCCGATCGACGCGAGCGAGGCCGAGTTCACCTGGACCCACTGCGGGTCGATGTTCGTCACGACCGTCGCGATCGGATACGCCTCGGTCACCCCGGTCGGGTACTTCGAGAGCGCGTAGGCCGGAGCAGCTCCGGTGTTCACCGCCGTCGGCGTATCAGGGGGCGACGCCGTGTTGGTCGAGGTCGCATGACCGAGCGTCGTGATGCTCGTGACGCCCTTCGGCAGGCCGTCGGAGACGGTCACCGTGTACGTGACGACCGCGCTCGCGCCGGGCGCGAGGGTCCCGACCGGCCAGGAGACGGTCCCGCCGGAGAACGTGCCGCCGGCCGTGGCGCTGGTGAAGCTCGTGTAGCTCGACGGAGGATCGGAGACGACGACGCCGGTCGCAGCGGCGTTCCCCGTGTTGGTGACCGTCAGGGTGTAGAGGATCGTGTCGCCCGGCCTGGGACCGATGGTCGCCGTCGCGGCAGCTCCCAGGCCTCCCCCACCGGTGAAGCCGATGATGGGAGCCGAGGTGCAGCCCGCGCCCGGCTCGGTGATCGTGACGCCGGTGACGATGCCGCTCGAGATGTTTGCGTAGCCGACCGGTGCGGTCGTACAGGCGCCGCCCGTGAAGGTGACCGTCGGCGCAGTCGTGTAGCCGCTGCCGCCGTTCGTCACGTCGACGTAGACCACGCGCTGGGTCGACGGCACCGCGGTCTCGGTCAGGGTGAGCGTCGGAGTGGCGGTGACGTAGACGTCGACGCTCGCCGTCCTCGGCGTAGCGTTGTAGTCGTCGGTCAGCGACCCGGTGTTCGTCACGGTCGTCGTGCCCGCCGGGATGACCCCGGCGGCGGCGAACTGGACCGGGAGCGTGAGCGTGGCGCTGGCGCCACTCGCCAGCGTCGCGAGGGTGTACGTGAGCGTGGTGCCAACGACGCTGATGCTGCCGGCGACCGGAGAATCGGTCACGGCGCCGTTGAACGACAGGTAGGTCGGCAGCGTGTCGGTGACGACGACGTTCCCGGCCGGACCCGCTCCGCTGTTGGTGATGGTGATCGTGTAGCTGAACGTCCCGCCCGGCGCGTGGTTGAGCGCACTCGCGGTCTTCGCGATCTCGACGTTCGGCTTCGGCCGGAAGATCTGCGTCACGACGGACGCAACCTTCGTCGGTGCCTCGTTGCTGGTCAGCGTCACCGTGTTCGTCGCGGTGGCGCCGGCGACGGCGTTGGTCACGGTCGCAGTCACGGTGACCGAGCCGGTGCCCGCTGCGGCCACGGTGCCGATGTTCCAGGTCACGGTGCCGTTCGCACCGACCGCAGGGGCGCTCGTCGCCACGGGAGACGAGCTCACGTAGGTGAAGCCGGCCGGAAGCGGATCGCTGAGAACCACGCCCGT
Organism: Thermoanaerobaculia bacterium; assembly: GCA_049298815.1. Classification (GTDB taxonomy): domain Bacteria; phylum Acidobacteriota; class Thermoanaerobaculia; order Gp7-AA8; family Gp7-AA8; genus JBAQWH01. The sequence goes on from JBAQWH010000432.1 coordinate 3,634, forward strand.
CAGCGCGACGGTGTTCGGGTTCTGGTAGGTGAGCGTGTAGGTGATCTGGTTGGTCGGCGCGGCGGTCGTCGGATCGACCACCGTCTTGTTGGCCGCCTTCGTGACCGACTGCGTCAGTTCCCGGAAGCAGACCGGGAACCGGCTGTCGTACTGAGGCGCTCCGCCGCCGTAGAAGAACTGGCCGTCGGTGACCGAGTTCGCGTTGCTGTCCGCGGCGCTGATCACGAAGCCGAGCTTGCGTCCCGCCTTGAGCGCGTAAGTGGCGAACGCGGGCCAGGTGAGCGTTTCGGTGACGTAGGTGGCCTGCCCCGATTGCGTGACGCCGGTGCCGGTCACGGTCGCACCGGGGATGTCGACGACGGTGTTGGTCGCCGGGTCGAAGTCGACGAGCTTGACGGTCGTCTTGACCTTGTTGCCGGAGACCTTGAACCAGTTGAGGACGATCGACCCGGCCGTCGTGATCGGTGAGACTTCGTACGCCTTCGTCGGATCGGGAGCGTCGGTGTAGAAGCGGATGATCTCGCGGGACTGCTCGCCGATCGTGAACGTCGGCGTCGTCGTTCCGGTTCCGGTGGGAGCGACGGTGGTCATCGTGCGGAAGGACGTGCCGAACGTCGCGGTCGCAGTCGCCTGCGTGCCGGCTCCCGGCGCCGCGATCGTCACCGTCGGCGCGGACGTGTAGCCGGTGCCGGGGTTGATGATGTCGATGCCGATCACGGAGATCGGCGCGCCGCCCGTCCCGGTCTTGGAGACGCGTGCGACCGCCGTGGCGCCTGTCCCGCCGCCGCCGGTGATGGTCACGGTCGGAGGCGTTGCGATCACGTAGCCGCTGCCGCCGGTGGTCACGGTGATCCCGGTGACCATGCCGCTCGAGGAGATCGAGGCGGTCGTCGGGATCGGGTAGTAGGTGGTGCTCGTGCAGGTCGACGAGATGGTCTCGACGGTGTAGGTCGAGGTCTTCGTCAACGCGTTGGTCGAGGTGATCGTCGCGGTGTTGTCGATGGTCGAGCCGCTGAATGACGCCGGAGCGGTGACGGTCACCGTCAGGACCCCGGAGCCCCCGACTGCGAGGTTGCCGATCGTCCAGCTGACGGTGCCGTTCGCACCGACCGCCGGGGCGGACGTCGGCGCCGGGGTGGCGCTGACGTACGTGAAGCCGGCCGGGATCGGGTCGCTCACGACGACTCCGGTCGCCGTCGCCTGGCCCGAGTTCGCGTACGCGATCGTGTAGACGAGCTGCTGCAACGGCAGGATGACGCTCTTGTTCGCCGTCTTCGCGATCTCGAGGATCGGGCCCGACACGGTGACCGCCTTGCTGGCCTGCGTGGCGGGCAGGTTGCCGCCGGTCAGAGTCGCGACGTTGGTGAAGGCGCCGGCGGCCGTCGCCGTCGCGTCGACGGTGACCGACCCGCTTCCGCCGACAGCGATGTTGCCGAGGCTCCAGGTAACCGTGCCGTTCGCCCCGACGGCGGGGGCGCTCTGCAGGCAGGGGGCCGTGCCACAGGCGGCCAGCGACGTCCCGACATAGGTGAAGCCGACCGGCAGCGGATCGCTGAGGACGGCGCTGGTGATGATCTCGTCACCGACGTTGCTGTAGTTGACCGTGAAGCGGACGACGTCACCCTGCGTGAACGACGACGCGGGCGTGCCCGGAAGCGACGCGAGCGCCGAGCTCTTCGTCAGCGCCGCGCGAGCGTTCTTGACGAGGACACCGGTCGTGTCGTTGCCGGTGATCGTGCCGAGATTCGTGAGCGCGACCGCGGAGTTGTAGAACGTGCCGTTCGTCGTCCCAGCCGTCGTGTTGAAGAGGAACGTGCGCGAGGAAGCTCCTGGAATCGAGACCGTGGGACTGAAGGTCCAGGTGATCGTGCCGGTGGCGCCTGCCGTCGGCGAGGTGGTCGCAGCGCCGAGCGTGCCGCCGGCGTCCGAGGCGTAGCTGAATCCCGCCGGGAGCGTGTCGGTGATCTGCGAGACCTGGACCACGGTCGCCGAGGTGTTCTGGATCGTCAGCGTGTAGACGACGTTCGCTCCGCCGGCGACCGCGGTCGGCGGCGCAGGCGTCGCGACCTTCGTCATCGTCGGAGGAGGCGCGCCGCACGTGCCACCGACGACCTGACGGATGTAGTTCACACCGTAGGTTCCGGCGTTGATCCCCTTGTCGGGGAGGTTCGCGTAGTAGGTGCCGCCCGGGATGTCGTCCGGAAGATAGCTGCGGGTGACGTTCCCCTGGTTGTCGGTCAGCTCGAGGGCGACGAGGTAGTTGCCGCGGACGAGGTTCGAGATGTCCCAGCTCGCCTGGACCGTCGTGCCCAGCGGGTTGGTCGGCTGGGCGATGCCGATCCACGCGCCGCCGTCGTTGTCCATCCCATCGCCGTTGATGTCGTAGTAGTAGACGAACTGCGCGGTGACGAGCGTGGTGATGGTCTGGCAGTTGACGATGAAGAGCGTGTCGAGGATCTGCGCCTTCAGCGGGATCGCGGAGCAGGAGCCCGCACCGGCGGACACCGACGTCACGATCGCCTGCTCGATGATCCCGCCATTGAGCGTGAGCGGGTCGCCGAACGGGGCAGGCGCCGTCGGCGGGCAGACGTAGGCGCCGTTGAGGACGACGTCCTTCTGGAACGGATCGTTGAGGCTGTTCGCGGTCGCGAAGACGAAGGCGAACGGCGTGTTTCCGGTGAAGACCGGCCCGCCCTCCGCCGTCGCGTTGAGCATCGCAACGGGGATCTGGTAGTCGACGAAGTACTCGACGCAGGTGGCGTTCGTGATGTTGATCGCGCGGGTCGTGCCGTAGTCCCAGTACGTTTCGGAAGCGCCGTTCGGCCACTGCACCGTCGAGACCGCGCCGGTGCCGTCGAACTGGAGGATCTGGTTGTTCGTCGAGAGTGAAGTCCCCTGAACGAAGCCGGTGGGGTTGTAGAAGAGCTGATGGATGTTCGGGTCGTTCTCGAAATCGATCGAGTTCGTCAGCGTCTGGCTCCAGATCGAGTTGAGGATGTCGATCGGAGTCGATGGCCCACCCGACGAGCCGTAGAGGTGCGCCGCGTAGTCGCGATAGCCGTCGCCGTTCGTGTCGAACATGACGGTCCACTGGCCCGAGAGCCACGGGTCGGTCGAGCTGTAGGCTCCGGGGGCGGGGCCTTTGGCGTAGCTGTTCGGCTCCGCCTCGACGCGCCAGCGGTAGAAGATCACCTGGTTGACGCTGTCGTAGTAGTAGTAAACGCTTGGCGTGCTCTGGTCGACGCAGCCGGACGAAACGTTCACGCGTTCCTGCGGACGCGCGCCGCCGTGCGAGGGGTCGTTGGTGCGCGCGTCGTTGATCGAGGCGTTCCCGTTGGTGTACGGAATCCATTGCCCCTCGGTGGGCCACGCAACCGGGTCGTATTTGACCTCTCCTCCGTTGCCGTTGTCCCAGTACGGGACCGGACGCTGGGCCGCGGCCGGCAGGGCAAAGAGGAGGATGATCGGCACAACAATGCCGGCGATGGCACGCCCTGCACCAGGCAGGCGTGTCGCCGCGCGCATCAGATTCAACATGGTTGCTCCCTCAAGACCCGGTGCCGGCGTTCCTCCGGGATTCGTACGTGCAGGCCGGCCCATTGGCACACCTGCAGCCTCGTCTCCGGGGCGTCACCAACATGATTGCTGAGTATCAAGAATACGCTAATTCCCGTGCGGTAGATCACAAGTCAGGACTAACCCACTGATTCGGAAGGGCTGAAGTCCCGAACTGACCCGTACGATGCGACGTTTTGTTGCGTGTCGACGAACACGTCTCGCCACGATGCTTGAACATTTATTTTGATTGGGAAAATGGACCCGCTCTCAACTGATTCAACCAGAATGCGGGCGCGAGATTTCAACGCGGTAACAAGCAGGGAATCGCCGACTCGGCCAGACGCAGCGCGACCGGGCGTCGCACCTCGGCCACTCCCCGCCATCAGGGAGCGGCGTATCCTCGAGAAATCATGACTGGTGACGCCCGCACCACCCTCCTCGACCTCGTGACCCACCGGCGGACTGCGTCCCTCGGAACGCTCCATCGCGGGGAACCCGCCGTCTCGATGGTCCCGTACGCTCTGCTGCCCGACGGGAGCGGCCTCGTGATCCACGTCAGCCGGCTCGCCTCCCACACGGCGGATCTGCTCGCCTCGCCGCGGGTCAGCGTGATGATCGCGGCGGCCGAGGAAGAGGGAGGCGACGGCGGGCCGCAGGCGCTCCCCCGTATCGCCATCCGCGGAGACGCGGTCGAGCTCGCTGGGGATGAGGCCGACGAGGCGCGCGAGGCCTACCTCGCCCGCTTCCCTTCCGCCGCGCCGATCTTCGAGCTCGGCGACTTCCTGCTGATCGCGATCCGGCCGGAGTCGGTTCGCGTGATCGCCGGCTTCGGCGCCGCGTCGACGC
>JBAQWH010000433.1:0-2127 GCA_049298815.1 Thermoanaerobaculia bacterium
GAGCAGCGGCGCGTCCGGTAGTACTGCGCGCAACGCCGTGAGGCGCGCCGGATCCGCTGCCGCGCCGGTCTCCGCGCCGGTGACGATCAGTGCATCCGCGAGGCCGCGAAGACGCAGGTCCTTCGCCGACTGCACCGGCTCGACCTCGGCCAGCTGCACCGCGTGCTTGACCAGGTGGTCTGCGAAGACGAACACGTCCGGCGCGACCGCCGCCCGCATCCGCATCGTCTCGTACGCCTCCCCTTCGATGATCCCCTGATCGGTCAGCATCGCTCCGGTGTGGACATTCACCCGGATGAACGCCGCGCCGGTCGCCGCTGCGATCGCGAGCGCCGAGCGCGCATCGTTGCGGAGGACGTTGACGCCGATGACGAGGGGGTCCCTCGGGGGGACGACGAGGTCCCTCGGTTCCTCGGTTCCTCGGTCCCTCGGGAGGACTGGGGAGTTCCTCGGTTCCTCGGGGTTCCTCGGGTTCCTCGGGGAACTGATGGCGAGCGCGGACATCACCTCGGTGATCACGCGGGTCATGGCGGCGACCGTCAGGGCGTCGACCCTCCCCCGCGCGAACGGCCGGTCGCCGAAGTTCTCGAACACGATCCCGCTGCAGCCTCCGTCCCGAAGCGCTAACGCATCGCGCTTCGCAGCGTCTATGACCTCGGAGATCGAGGTGTGCATCGGCGAGCCGGGCAGCGCCCTGAGATGGACCATGCCGAAGATCGCGCGGCGGCCGAAGCGGAAAGCGAACTGTTCGCGTGTGAGCACGGAGGGATAGTAGAAGAGTGAAGAGAGAAGAGTGAAGAGTGAAAGAAGGCAGGGAGGGCGGGTGTCAGCCGCTCTTCGTTGTTTCACTCTTCACTCTTCACTCTTCACTCTTCACTCTTCACTCTTCCGTTGCAACCCTCATCACATTCCGACGTATTGGGTCGCATCAGGAGACGGAAAGCATGTCGAGACTCGGGAAGGTCCTCATCATTCTGATCGTATGTGCCCTCGCCAGCGTGGGCGTGTACGCGGTCGCACGCAACGGCAAGGACGACGGGAAAGGCCTCAAGCAGATCGAGGTCACGAACGGCACGATCGTCGAGAAGGCGGTCGCAGTCGGCCAGATCCAGCCGCGACAGAAGTTCCAGGTCAAGTCGAAGATCTCCGGCATCGTCCGCCGCGCGCTCGTCCAGGTCGGCGACACGGTCAGGGCCGGCGATCCGCTGTTCGAGATCGCGCCGGATCCGACGCCGCTCGAAGTGAGCGAAGTCGACCGTCGCCTCGAATCCGCGCAGGCCAGCTTCCGCCGCGCCGAGAGCGACTATCAACGCTCGGTTGAGCTGACCCGCTCCGGCGTTCTGCCGAGCTCCGACGCCGACGCGAAGAAGGAGTCCTACGAGCTCGCCCGCGTCGCGCTCATGAAAGCGCAGCAGGACCGCGAGCTCGTCCGCAAGGGCCGCATCGCGAGCACCGGCGGACAGGAGTCGATCATCCGCGCGCCGGCAGCAGGCACGGTCCTCACCCGCGCGGTCAACGAAGGCGACCCGATCGTCCCTCTCACCTCCTATCAGCCCGGCACCGAGATGGCGAGCATCGCCGACATGTCGGACCTCATCTTCAAGGGGACCGTCGACGAGATCGACGTCGGGAAGCTCGCGATGGGGACGATCGCCCGCATCAAGGTCGGCGCGCTTCCGAGCGACGTCGTCACCGGCCGCGTCTCCCGCATCGCACCGCAGGCACAGCAGAAGGAAGGGGCGACCCTCTTCGACGTCGAGATCGAGCTCGACGCCGGCCAGAAGATCGTCCTCCGCGCCGGCTACTCCGCGAACGCCGACGTCATCATCCGCGAGAAGAAGGACGTCCTCGTCCTCCCCGAGCGTCTCGTGATCTTCGAGGACGGCGGCAAGAAAGCGTTCGTCGAAATCCCGAACGCCGACCCGAAGGCCGACCCGAAGAAGGTCGAGATCAAGACCGGCATCTCCGACGGCCTCAACGTCGAAGTCGTCGCGGGCCTCAAGAAGGGCGCGAAAGTCGTCGAGCGCCCACCGAAGGAGATCTCGTAGGAGCGGCCGCTGTGGGATGAGCCCCCCTCCCCGCTGTCATCCTGAGCCGCCGATGCCCCGGAGGGGCTGAGGACGGCGA
>JBAQWH010000434.1:0-5682 GCA_049298815.1 Thermoanaerobaculia bacterium
ATCGAGCTCCGTCACGACCCGACCGTCTACGACGGCCGCTTCGCGAACAACGGATGGCTTCAGGAGCTGCCGAAACCGCAGTCGAAGGTCACGTGGGACAACGTGATGATCGTCGGCGTGAAGACCGCCGAGAAGATCGGCTACGAGGCCGACGACCGCGAGAAGCTCGTGAACGAGAAGCAGACGCGTTTCGCCGAGGTCTCGTACCGCGGCGTCACGATGCGCCTCCCGGTCTGGGTCGTTCCGGGCTGGGCCGACGACACCGCCACGATCTACTTCGGCTATGGCCGCGAAAAGGGCGGCAAGATCGCCGACGGCACCGGCTTCAACACCTATCCGCTGCGATTCTCCAACGCGCTCCACGGCGGGCCCGGTGCGCAGATCCGCATCCTGCGCGACGCGAAGATCTACCCGGTCGCCTGCACGCAGGAGCACCAGTCGATCGACCCGAAGGTCGTGGGCGAGCGCGGCATCATCCGCTCCGCGACGTTCGCCGAGTACCTGACGAAACCCGACTTCGCGAAGGACGTGCACCACGCGGTTCCCGGCTTCGAGCACGGCGGCGACGACATCTACCCCGCGTTCGACTACAGCAAGGAGCAGGCGTGGGCGATGTCGATCGACACGACCGTCTGCACCGGCTGCAACGGCTGCGTCCTCGCCTGCCAGGCCGAGAACAACATCGCCATCGTCGGCAAGGACGAAGTCGTCCGTGAGCGTGAGATGCACTGGCTGCGCGTCGACCGCTACTACCGCGGCGACGTGAACAACCCGGAGGTCTTCCACCAGCCGGTCCCCTGCATGCAGTGCGAGCAGGCGCCGTGCGAGCCGGTCTGCCCGGTTGCGGCGACCTCACACAGCGAGGAAGGCCTCAACGACATGACGTACAACCGTTGTGTCGGCACCCGCTACTGCTCGAACAACTGCCCGTACAAGGTCCGCCGCTTCAACTTCTTCCACTACGCCGACTACGACACGCCGGCTCTCGAGCCGCTGCGCAACCCCGACGTCACCGTCCGGACGCGCGGCGTGATGGAGAAGTGCACGTACTGCGTGCAGCGCATCCGCGCCGCCGGGGCCGATGCGAAGAGGGACAACAACCGCAAGGTCCGCGACGGCGAGATCGTCACCGCCTGCCAGCAGGCGTGCCCGACCGACGCGATCGTCTTCGGCGACATGAACGACCCGAACAGCGAGATCGCCCGGCTCAAGAAGGAGCCGACGATGTACGCGCTCCTCGCGGAGCTCAACACCAGGCCGCGGACGACCTACCTCGCGGCGATCCGCAACCCGAACCCCGAGATCACGCCGGCGAAGGCCGAAGAAGCGGCCGGCCACGGGGAGGCGCACTGATGGCGCGCGCATGTAGATGGTCGGAGGGCGGACTTCAGTCCGCAGCGTGCCGGACTTCAGTCCGGCACGGTTCCGACGCCGGCTCAGCGGCCGGACTGAAGTCCGACCGCCCGCGGACTGAAGTCCGCCCTCCATTCAACAGCGACGCAACACGGAACTAACCGATGGCAGAACAGAAACCACCAGCACCACCCGCCGAGGGCACGGAGCGACGGATCCCGGATCAGTTCATCCCGGTCCCGACGATCGAGCCCGGGCACTCCTTCGCCACGGTCACGGACCACATCAGCACGATCGTCCTCAAGAAGCGGACGCCGCTCGGCTGGTTCATCGGATTCATGATCGCGCTCGGCGGCCTCGGACTGCTCACCATCTCGATGGGCATGCTCATCGGCAAGGGCGTCGGCATCTGGGGCATCAACCATCCGGTCGGATGGGGCATGGACATCATCAACTTCGTCTGGTGGATCGGCATCGGCCACGCCGGTACGCTGATCTCGGCGATCCTGCTCCTCGTCCGCCAGGACTGGCGAACCTCGATCAACCGGTTCGCCGAAGCGATGACGCTCTTCGCCGTCGCGGCCGCGGGCCTCTACCCCGCGCTGCACACCGGCCGTCCCTGGTTCGACTACTGGCTCTTCCCGTACCCGAACACCATGGGTCTCTGGCCGCAGTTCCGGAGCCCGCTGATGTGGGACGTCTTCGCGGTCTCGACGTACGCGACGGTCTCGGCGCTCTTCTGGTACGTCGGCCTGATCCCGGATCTCGCGACGCTTCGCGACCGTGCGACGAACATCTGGGTCAAGCGCGCCTACGGTGCGTTCGCTCTCGGCTGGCGCGGCTCCGCGCGGCACTGGGACCGTTACGAGCACGCGTATCTGCTGCTCGCGGGGCTGTCGACTCCTCTCGTCCTTTCGGTGCACACGATCGTGTCGTTCGACTTCGCGGTGTCGAACCTTCCCGGATGGCACGCAACGTTCTTCCCGCCGTACTTCGTCGCAGGCGCGGTGTTCGCCGGATTCGCGATGGTTCTGACGCTCGCGATCCCCGCCCGGAAGTTCTTCCAGCTCGAGGACTTCATCACGATGAGGCACCTCGAGAACATGGGGAAGATCCTGCTGGCGACCGGCCTGATCGTCGTCTACGCCTATGCCATGGAGTGGTTCTACGGTCTCTACAGCGGCAATCCGTTCGAGGCCTTCATGCTCAAGAACCGCGCGACGGGACCGTACTGGAAGATGTACGTCGCGCTCTGGATCTGCAACGGCCTCGCGCCGCAGCTGATGTGGTTCAAGCGGTTCCGGACGAGCCAGTTCTGGCTGTTCTTCGTGGCGATGTTCGTCAACGTCGGGATGTGGCTCGAGCGGTTCGTCATCATCCCGGGCAGTCTCCATCGCGACTTCCTGCCGTCGTCGTGGGGCATGTACTGGGGAACGTTCTGGGACTGGAGCTTCTTCGCCGGGTCGATCGGCCTCTTCTTCGCGCTCCTGTTCCTCTTCCTCCGCTTCCTGCCGATGATCTCGATTTTCGAGGTTCGCACGCTGCTGCCCGAGTCGCGCGTGCATCATCATGAGGAGGCCCACTGATGGCGTTCGGCAAAATCAGGGAAGGCCTCTACGGCGTGATCGCCGAGTTCCAGGATCCGCAGACGCTGCTCGCCGCGGCGCATGAGACGCGCAAGGCCGGCTACACCGCGGTGGACGCCTTCTCGCCGTTCCCGATTCACGGTCTTGGTGATGCGACCGGAGGCAAGAAGTCGCCGCTCTCGCTGATCGTCCTGACGATGGGCGTCCTCGGCGGGATCGCGGGCTTCGCGATGTGCTGGTACGCAAACGTGATCGCCTATCCGCTGAACATCGGCGGCAAGCCCTACAACTCGTGGCCTGCGTTCATCCCGATCACCTTCGAGATGACGATTCTGCTCGCGGCGTTCGGCGCGGTGCTCGGGATGATCCTGCTCAACGGGCTGCCGCAGCCGTACCACCCGATCTTCAACGTGCGCCGGTTCGACCAGGCGTCGCGCGACAAGTTCTTCCTCGTGATCGAGGCGGACGATCCGAAGTTCCGCCACGAGGAGGCGCGCCGCTTCCTCGAGAGTCTCCACCCGCGAGAGGTGACCGATGTTCCCTGGTAGCGCGGCGCGCGGTCGCCGTCTCCTGAAATTCGCGCTGCTGGCGGTGCTCGCGCTCGCGGCGTTCGGCTGCCGGCAGAAGATGACGTGGCAGCCGAGCTACAAGCCGCTCGAGCCGAGCCGGTTCTTCGCGGACGGCATGTCGGCGCGCCCGCGGATCGAAGGGACCGTCGCCCGCGGCGACATCCCGGCGAACCCGTTCCTCGCGACCGGGAAGATCAACGGGCAGATCGGCGACGGCTTCCCGGTGCCGGTCACGGCCGAGATGGTCGACTACGGGCAGACGCGCTTCAACATCTACTGCACTCCGTGTCACGGGCGCCTCGGTGACGGCAACGGGATGATCCCGTCGCGCGGCTATCGGCGGCCGCCTTCGTTCCACACGCAAGTGCTGCGCACCGCCACGACAGGACACTTCTTCGACGTGATGACGAATGGATTCGGCGCGATGCCGCCGTACGGCACCATGATTCCGCCCGAGGACCGCTGGGCGATCGTCGCCTACATCCGGGCACTGCAGCTCAGCCAGAACGCCACGGTCGCCGATGTTCCGGCAGCGGACCGCGCGAAGCTCGGAGGTGCCCAGTGAGCATCGACGCGCAGAGCAGACCGACCGAAGCGACCGGCATCGTCCGATGGCAGATGCCGGCCCTGGTAGTCGGGGTGATCGGCCTCGTCGTCGCCGGGATCGGAGCGTTCACAAGCCCGGTCGAGTTCTTCCGCGCCTGGCTTCCGGCATACATCTTCTGGTTCCACATCGCGGCGGGGGCGCTCGGCATCCTCATGCTGCAGTACGTCACCGGCGGCGAGTGGGGCGTCGTGCTCCGGCGACCGCTCGGTGCCGCGGCGCGGACGATCCCGCTCTTCTTCCTGTTCGGCCTTCCGGTCGCGTTCGGCCTCGCGAGCGTCTACCTCTGGGCCGATCACGACGCGGTCGCGCACGATCCCCTCCTGCAGGCGAAGACGCTCTGGCTCAATCCGACGGGATGGATGATCCGGTCCGTGATCTATCTCGCGCTGCTGTCGATCTGGGCCTGGCGCATCCGGTTCCTGTCGATCGACTTCGCGAAGACGCGGTCGCCGTACACAGATGCGGCGCGCCGCCGCTGGAGCGCCCTCGGCCTCCCGATGTTCGTCCTCGTACTGACCTTCGCCGGCATCGACTGGGTCATGTCGCTCGAGCCGAAGTGGTACTCCTCGATGTTCGGCATCAGCTTCCTCGTCGGTGCGGGTCTCTCGGCCTTCGCCTTCTCGACGATGTTCCTCGCGGCGCTCTCGCGGAACCCGGCGATGAGCGGGATCGTCAAGTCCGGCCATCTGCGCGACCTCGGCAACCTGATGCTCGCGTTCGTGCTGCTCTGGGCCTACACCGCGTTCTCGCAGTTCCTGCTGATCTGGTACGGCAATCTGAAGGAAGAGGTGCCGTACTACCTGATCCGGTCGCGGGGAATCTGGGGCCTGATCGCCGCGGTCCTCATCGTCTTCCACTTCTTCCTGCCATTCACGATGCTGCTCATGAGGCGGATCAAGGATGACCCGCGGACGATCTCGATCGTCGCGATGCTCATCCTCGTGATGCGGTTCGTCGAGACCTACTGGCTCATCGGCCCGGCGCACCACCCCTCGAACTTCTATTTCTCCTGGATCACCCTCTTCGCCTTCCTCGGCATCGGCGGTGTCTGGTTCTTCTTCTTCGTGCAGCAGCTGAAGGGACAGACGATCATCCCGGTCCACGAGACGTGGGTCGAGGAAGCGATTCGCGACGGAGCTCTGACACGCAATGCCTGAACATCCGCACTTCGACGACGACGAGCTCTTCAACCCGACCACGAAGCACGAAGAGCGTGACGTCCCGATCAAGCCGCTCCTCTGGTCGTTCGTGGCCCTCGTGCTGTTCGGGGTCCTCGCGCACTTCGTGGTGTGGGGCCTCTACAAGGCGTTCGCGGCGCGCGAGCGCGCGATCGCGGAAGCGCCGCTGACCTCGATCCCGCAGGCCGCGGATGCAAACGTGCCGAAGGGGCAGCCGCTGCTCCAGCCGTTCCCGATGAAGGCCGGAGACGACGTCGTCCCGCCGTATCGCAGCACGCCGGTCACCGACATGGCGGGGATGCGCGAGGCGGAGGCGAAGGTCCTCGGCGAGTACGGGTGGGTCGATCGCCAGCGCGGCATCGCCCGCCTTCCGATCGATGTGGCAAAGC
>JBAQWH010000435.1:0-7811 GCA_049298815.1 Thermoanaerobaculia bacterium
CTTCAGTCCGACCGCTGAGTCGCAGTCGAAAACGTGCCGGACTGAAGTCCGCCCTCCAATCGAGTGAATCGAGGCCGAGGGACCTCGGTTGCGGCAAAGGCCGCTCTGTGTCTCCGTGGTGAACCAAACGTGGATTCACCACAGAGGCACAGAGGACACTGAGGAGCACGGAGGATCACCGTCGAGGCGCCGAGTCAGGGTTCGCGTGTCAAGTGGAAACATCGGGCGCAGCTTGTCGTAGCAACGTTGATCTCCACCTTATGATTGAACTCGTGCATGCAATCGAATTGCGTGGGATCTCGAAGCGCTTCGGCTCGCGCCAGGCGCTCGATGCGGTCGACCTTCACGTCGCAGAAGGCGAAGTTCTCGGACTCCTCGGGCCCAACGGCGCAGGCAAGAGCACGCTGGTCCGGACGATCATGGGGAGAGTCGCCCCCGACGCAGGAAGCGTCACGATCTTCGGCGAGCCGGCCGGCCCCGCCGACGGCGCGTCACGCGCACGTGTCGGCTTCGTCCCGCAGGAGATCGCGCTCTACGACCGGCTGACCGCACGAGAGAACCTCCTCCTCTTCGGCCGCTACCTCGGGATCGAGCCCGACCAGCTCGAGTCGAGAGCCGATCGTGCACTGACCTGGGCGGCGCTCGAAGACCGGGGGCGGGACCGCGTCAGTACGTTCTCCGGCGGCATGAAGCGGCGGCTGAACATGGCGGTCGGGATCATCCACGATCCCGCGCTGCTGCTCCTCGACGAGCCGACCGTCGGCGTCGACCCGCAATCGCGCGAGCGGATCTACTCGATGGTGGAAGAGCTTCGCAGCCGCCGCGTCGCGGTGATCTACACGACGCATTACATGGAAGAAGCGGAACGCCTCTGCGACCGCATCGCCGTGGTCGACCATGGGCGGATCATCGCCAACGGCACCAAGGACGAACTGGTGAACACGACCCTCGGCCGCGGCCGGCTGCTCGTCGTCGACGTGTCGCACCTCGATCCCGCTGCAGCGCGCGCGTTCGAAGCAGAGGGTGCGACCATCGCCGGCTCCAGGCTGACCGTCGCCGTGGATGGCACCCCGCAGATGCTGAAGATCATCGAACGGCTAAACGCCTCCGGCGCGGAAGTGGTCGACATGACCATGCAGGCTCCCTCGCTCGAACGCGTCTTTCTGCATCTCACCGGAAGGGAGCTGCGCGAATGATCGGAACCGTCGTTCGAGCGGGGTGGCTCCAGCTCCGCCGCGACAAGGGCGCTCTGATGCTCAGCTTCGCGGTGCCGATCGTCTTCTTCTCGATCTTCGCCATGATCTTCGGGGGACGCGGCGGGAACACCACGCCGAAGGTGGACCTCGCGATCGTCGATCAGGATCAGTCCCCTCGCTCGAAGAAGTTGGTTGCCGCACTGAAGGCAGAAGGCGGTCTCGACGTCGTCGTGCGGCCCGGCGAGACGGGGCCGCCGTTCGACGCTGCTTCCGCGGAGGCGTACGTCCGCGCCGGCAACGCGCCGGTCGCGCTGATCATCCCGCGCGGCTTCTCGGAGCAGAGTCTCTCGTTCGGACCTGATGCCGCGCAGTCACTGAAAGTCACGCTGCTGTCCGACACCAGCGATCCGATCGCCGCGGAGGTGGTCGGTGGTCTGTTGCAGAAGAGCGTGATGAGCGCGCTGCCCGACACGATGATCGAGGGCGGGATGAGTCAGTTCGAAGAGTGGAGCGGCGGGCTGACTCCCGAGCAGAAGTCGAACCTCGATACGAACTCGAAAGCGGCCGTCGATGACACCGCGGCGCAGCCGTCCGCGGGCGGTTCCTCGATGTCGCTGCTGCAGGTCGAGACGAAGGACCTCTTCGGAGAGAAGAAGAAGAGTCCACTCGTCGCGTTCTACGCCGCCGGCATCGGCGTCATGTTCCTCCTCTTCACGGCCACCGGCGCAGGGGGAGCGATCCTCGAGGAACACGAGAGCGGGACGCTCGATCGCCTGCTGTCGACGCGGCTGAACATGACGCAGCTGCTCGCAGGAAAGCTGATCTACCTGACGACGCTCGGCGTGGTTCAGCTGATCGTGATGTTCACGTGGGGCGCCCTGTTGTTCGGGCTCGAATTGCAGCAGCACATCCCGGGCTTCCTGCTGATGACGCTGTCGACGGCGCTGGCCTGCTCGGCGTTCGGCCTGATGCTCGCGTCGGTCTCGAAGACGCGCGCTCAACTCGCAGCGCTCTCGACGATGGTCGTGCTGACGATGTCCGCTCTCGGCGGAAGCATGTTCCCGCGCTTCCTCATGCCGGAAGGGCTGAAGAAGGCCGGCCTCGTCTTCTTCAATTCATGGGCGCTCGAAGGCTTCACGGACGTCTTCTGGCGCGAGGAGCCGCTTCTCGGCATCGTTCCCGAGGTCGCGGTGCTCCTCGCTTTCGCACTGCTCTTCTTCGCGATCGCGCGCGTGCTCAGCCGCAAGTGGGAAGTGGCGTAACCTCGACCGCCTCCTTGACGGAAGAACGCCGAGAATTTAGAGTTGGTCCATCAAGGTTAGTCCACGCAGAATGAACACCGTGAACATTCACGAGGCGAAGACCCAGCTCTCGCGGCTCGTCGCGCGCGCTGCGAAGGGCGAGTCCTTCGTCATCGCCAAAGCCGGGAAGCCGCTGGTGAAAGTCTCCCCTCTGGACGCGCCGGCACAACCGAAGCGCCTCGGCTTCCTCAAAGGAGAGATCGAGGTCCCGGAAGATTTCGATCGCATGGGCGAACGCGAAATCGCCGCTCTGTTCGGAGCCGCGTGAAGCTTCTCCTCGACACGCAGCTGCTTCTCTGGGCCGCCGGGCAGCCGGAACGCCTCTCCGCTCGCGCGAGGCGCCTCCTGAGCGACCGCGAGAACGAGCTTCTCTTCTCCGCCGCCAGCATCTGGGAGATCACCATCAAGACTTCCCTCGGCCGCGCGGACTTCCGCGTCGAGCCACGCGTACTGCGCCGCGCGCTCCTGGACAACGGCTACGTCGAGTTGCCCATCACCAGCGAGCACGCCGTCAGTGTCGACACACTCGCTCCGCTTCACAAGGATCCGTTCGACCGCCTGCTCCTGGCGCAGGCACTTGTCGAAGGCATCACCCTGCTGACCGCCGATTCGCAACTGGCTCGGTACCGGGGTCCCGTGCGAAAGGTGTGATCCCCGAGGACCACGTTCGCTCGAGCGGCTCACCACAGAGACACAGAGGACACAGAGTTTCACAGAGGGTGTACGGGAGGCGACACTCCTCTGCGCTCCTCTGTGTTCTCTGTGTCTCCGTGGTGAACGGATCGGGCAGCCCCGGCGGGCATCCAACGTGAACTACGGCAGGCGTGCGTTCCAGGGCGACGGCTGCCGAATCTCCACGAGACGAATTCGTTCGCGTGCGCGGCGCGCGCGTGCACAACCTCCGGAACGTCGACCTGGCGATCCCGCGCGACGCGCTCGTCGTCTTCACCGGCGTCTCCGGCTCTGGCAAGTCGTCGCTCGCGTTCGGAACGCTGTACGCCGAGGCCCAGAGGCGGTACCTCGAGTCGGTCTCGCCGTACGCCCGTCGCCTCTTCCACCAGATGTCGGTGCCGGAGGTCGATGCGATCGACGGTCTGCCGCCCGCGGTTGCGCTCCAGCAGCAAAGAGGGACTCCGACCACACGCTCCTCGGTCGGCAGCGTCACGACGCTCTCGAACCTTCTTCGGATGCTCTACTCGCGCGCGGGGAACTATCCGCGGAACCAGCCGCTGCTCTACGCCGAGTCGTTCTCTCCCAACACGCCGGAGGGGGCCTGCCCGGATTGTCACGGCCTCGGCCGGATCTACACCGTCACTGAAGAGTCGATGGTCCCGGATGACTCGCTGACGATCCGCGACCGCGCCGTGGCCGCGTGGCCGCCGGCATGGCACGGGCAGAACCTGCGCGACATCCTCGTCGCGCTCGGGTACGACGTCGACAAGCCGTGGCGCGACCTCCCGAAGAAGCAGCGCGACTGGATCCTCTTCACCGACGAGACTCCCACGGTGCCGGTCTACGCCGGCTTCACCCCGGCCGAGACGCGCCGCGCTCTGAAGCGGAAGGAAGAGCCGAGCTACATGGGCACTTTCTCGAGCGCGAGGCGCTGGGTGCTTCACACGTTCGCCCATACCGAGAGCGCGCTGATGAAGAAGCGCGTGTCGCAGTACATGCGCAGCACCGAGTGTCCGGCGTGCGGCGGCAAGAGGCTGCGGCCCGAGCCGCTCTCGGTGAAGTTCGCCGGCTTCGACATCGCCGACATCTCGCGCCTTCCGCTCGCCCGACTCGCCGGCATCGTGCAGCCGTATACGACGCTGGCGCGCGAGCACGACGAAAAACAGATGGTGATCCAGCGGATCGCATGCGATCTCGCCGCGCGGCTCGAGATCCTCCTCGAGCTCGGCCTCGGGTACCTCACGCTCGAGAGGAGCACGCCGACGCTCTCCCCCGGAGAGCTGCAGCGTCTCCGGCTCGCGACCCAGGTACGCTCGAACCTCTTCGGCGTGGTCTACGTGCTGGACGAGCCTTCTGCAGGACTTCATCCGGCGGACACCGTGGCGCTCCTCGCCGCACTCGACCGCCTGAAACAGGCCGGCAACTCGCTCTTCGTCGTCGAGCACGAGCTCGACGTCATTCGGCACGCCGACTGGATCGTCGACGTCGGCCCCGCTGCCGGAGAGCACGGCGGCGAGATCCTCTACAGCGGGCCGCCGGACGGACTGCAGGACGTTCGCAACTCGGAGACTGCACGCCACCTCTTCCGAACGGAGAGCCTGCCCGACCGCACGCCCCGCAAGCCGGGCGGATGGCTCCGCCTGGCCGGAGTCACCCGCAACAACCTCCACGAGCTCGACGCAGCCTTCCCGCTCGGAGTGTTCACCTCCGTCACCGGGGTCTCGGGCTCGGGAAAGTCGAGCCTCGTCAGCCAGGTGCTCGTCGAACTGGTCGCCGGGAACCTCGGCCGGCATCTCGAAGGAGACGAGGACGAGCGCGATTCGCTGGAGCGGGACGCAGTGATCGTCACAGGCGGGCACATCGCGGCCGGCATGGAGCACATCACCCGGCTGGTGCTCGTCGACCAGCGGCCGATCGGCCGGACGCCGAGGTCGAACCTCGCGACGTACACCGGGCTGTTCGATCACGTCCGCAAGCTCTTCGCATCGACGAAGGCCGCGAAGGCGCGGCGCTACGACGCCGGACGCTTCTCGTTCAACGTTGCGAAGGGGCGCTGCGAGACCTGCCAGGGCGAAGGCTTCGTGATGGTCGAGCTGCTCTTCCTCCCCAGCGTGTACGCCCCCTGCCCTGCGTGCCACAGCGCGCGCTACAACGCGAAGACGCTCGAGATCACCTGGCGTGATCACGACATCGCGCAGGTCCTCGGGATGACCGTCGATGCGGCATACGCGTTCTTCGAGGGGGAGCTGAATGTCCAGCGCTCGCTCTCCACGCTGCGCGAAGTCGGGCTGGGATACCTGCGCCTCGGCCAGCCGGCGACGGAGCTCTCCGGCGGCGAAGCGCAGCGGATCAAGCTCGCGACCGAGCTGCAACGCGTCGGGCGCGGCAACACGCTCTACGTCCTCGACGAGCCGACGACCGGACTCCATCCGACGGACGTCGAGCGGCTGCTGCTGCAGCTCGATCGTCTCGTCGACGCCGGCAACACCGTCATCGTCGTCGAGCACGACATGCGGGTCATCGCCGCCAGCGACTGGGTCATCGACATGGGCCCGGGCGCAGGCGAGGAGGGCGGCCGGATCGTGGTCGAGGGCCCTCCCCGCGAGGTCGCCCGTTCCCGCAAGAGCCGGACCGCCCCATTCCTGGCGGACGCGCTGGCCTGACGCGGCTACTTCGGACCGACAGCGCCCTTTTCCGGCCAGTCGGAGTCGCCCACGCGGGTGAGCGTCATCTCGAAGAACCGGACAGGCTCCCTGCCCGCGATGATGCGGTCGCCGACCTCGTGCCACTTGCCGTCCTTGAGAACGACCGTGTGGCGGATCGTCATCGGGCCGGCGAGAATCTCCCAGCGGACCCCGTCGGCCGTCGGCGTCAGGACGAAGTCACCTTTGTGGCCTGTCGAGTACGACCGCAGCGCATACGCCTTCTTCGCGGGGTCGTACGAGATGATCCCGAAGGCGTTGAACGCGACGCTTCCATCGGCCTCGTAGCCTCGCCCCTCGACGACCTTGATCGTTCCGCCGAGGAACGAGCCGACACGCTCGGTCTGCGTGACCGAGCGTTTGGCACCGGCCGGCAGGACCATCTCGGCCGGCCCTCGCCACACGCCGTCGAGACCGGCGAGCACCTTCATCGCCTCGCGCTGCGCATCCATCAGTTGCTTCGGGTCCAGGACCGGCTGCGCGAGCGCGCCGCTGGTGACCGTCTCGAGCGGCCTGCGTTGCGCGTTCATCTGCTCCTTCGGGTCAGGGGGCGCCTGCGCGAGCGCGACGCTGGCGGCCAGGACCATCGCAAGGCACACGGATACCGCGGTCCGACGTCGATTCATAAATTCCTCCGATGGGGTGATGCTAACAGGAGGACGGTGTCCGGTCACGTCCGGGAGAGCCGCCGCGAGGCTCCGGTCATGAGGCGCTCAGTCGTCACGATGGCTCGGACATGCTCGCCGTCACCGATCGGGCCGGCGTCGTCGAAGGCTTCGACGCGGAAGCGGAACAGCTTTCCGTCCGGTCCGAGGTAGGTGGCGCGGGCCGTCGCGGTCGCGCCGATCGGCGTGGGCGCGACGTGGCGGATGTCGACGGTGACTCCGACCGAAAGCTCGCCTTCGTCGAGGAGCGGCTTCATCGCCCTGGCAGCGGCGAGCTCCATCAGCGCAATCATCCGCGACGTGGCGAAGACGGGAGGGAACGTGTCGTCGGCGGACAGCGAAAGCGCCTCGGCCGTATCGCTCCGATCGACGGCCATCGTCGCCTCTCCGGTCGCGCCCGCTTCCATCGTTCTGTCGCTCATCGCCGTCCTCCGGGTCGGAGTATAAGTGCACGTCAACGGTGACCGTCACACGTCCAAACGGTGACCGCTCGCTAAACTTTTCGTGAGCATCTGCCTATGGCTCCGACTCCCCCTTCCCGAGACGACGACAAGCACGCCGAGACGAAGGTCGCGGAAGACGCCGCCCGGCTCCAGCTTGCGATCGACTCGGCCGCGCTCGGCATCTACGAGTGGGACGTCGGAGCGAGCGAGTCGCGCTGGGACGATCGTGTCTACGAGCTCTGGGGTGCGACACCCGGGACCCCGGCGACCTTCGACCTGATCCTCGCGGGAGTCCATCCCGACGACCGCGAGTCCGTCAAGGCCAACCTCGCTGCGATGATCGACAACCCCGACTTCCGCACCGAGTCCCGGATCATCGGGATCGAGAACGGAGTGGAGCGCTCGGTCGAGCTGACCCACAAGGTCCTGTACGAGGACGGTGTCCCGCGGCGCGTGATCGGAACGGTTCGCGACGTGACCCGCGAGCGCGCGCAGCAGCGCGAGATCGAGCGGCTCACGCGACTTTACGCCGCGCTCACTCACGTCAACCAGGCGATCGTCCGCGCCGAAACGCAGGAACGGCTCCTGGCCGACGTCTGCCTCGCCCTCGTGCAGCAGGGTGGATTCCGCTTCGCCTGGATCGCGCGGCGGGACGGGAGCGACCTTCGACTGCTCGCCTCGTCCGCCGATCCCGGGACGATGATCGCCGACCTCCACGAGTGCGCGGCAACCGCGGCAGTCGACTGCTGTCCGACGATGGCCGCGCTTCGCGATGGCGCCACGAGCCTTTGCAACGACGTCCGGAGCGGATCCACGAGCGGCGGCTGGAGAG
>JBAQWH010000436.1:0-11250 GCA_049298815.1 Thermoanaerobaculia bacterium
CTGTCCCGCCGCAGCAGCGATCACGTCGCGCCACGCCGCCTCGAGGACCGGCTGCCGGTCGGGTGCTCCGGCCTTCCTCCCCTCACGCCTGGCGATCATGTAGGGGAACTCGAAACGCCCGACGCGGATCCCGCGGGCGACGAGCAGCGACGTGATGGTCTCCATGAAAGGGGCGTCCATCCCCGCCCCGGCACCGTGCGCGAAGAGGAAGAGGGGTGCGCCCTGCGGCCCGTCGTACCGAACGTCAGCGGTCATGGTTTGGCGAGGAGGTCGAGGAGGGCGGCGGTCATCGCGCGGATGCCGGTCCGGAGGGTGATCTCCGGGGATGGAGCGAACCGGCTCGAGTGGAGACCCGGCTGGGTGCCGGCCGCGATGAGGGCAGGGTCCCCGGCGCCGAGGTTCATCATCGACGTCGGGATCTGCCGGCCGAGGCCGAAGCGTCCGAAGTCCTCGGCGACCATCTGCGGCTCGGAGGCGACGACGTTCGTCTCGCCGAGCTCCTTCGCCATCGAGCGCGCGAGCCGCTCGGTGAGGGCGGGGTCGTTCCAGGTCGGCTCGACGGACTCACTGGTCAATATATTGACTATTGGCATCCTGTCGCTGGCGACGCCGGCCGCGGCAGCCAGGCCGTTCGCGATCCGCGAGATCGAGCCGAGGACACGCTCTCGCACGTCGGGCTTGAACGTCCGGACCGTCATGTTGAGCGTCACCTCGTCCGGGATGATGTTCCGCTTGGTGCCGCCGTGAACCGACCCGACGGTGACGACGACCGGGTCGAGCGGCGACCGCTCGCGGCTCACGATCGTCTGCAGCGCGAGGATCAGCTCCGCGGCGAGTACGACCGGGTCCTTGGTGATGTGCGGCGTCGCACCGTGGCCGCCCGCGCCGCGAACAGTCACGTCGATCGAGTCGCTGCCGGCCATGATGTAGCCGGAAACGTAGCCGACCTTCCCCGCCGGGATGTTCGCCATGTCGTGAAAGGCGACCGCGTAGTCCGGCCGGGGGAACCGTTCGTAAAGGCCGCCCGCGAGCATGCCGGCGGCCCCCTTCACGACTTCTTCGGCCGGCTGCCCGACGAAGAGGACCGTCCCGCTCCAGCGGTCCCTGGTCGCGATCAGCATCTCCGCCGTGCCGATGAGCGTCGTCATGTGCACGTCGTGCCCGCAGGCGTGCATGACGCCGACCTCGTCGCCCCCCTGCCCCTTCGCGCGCACGGTGCTCGCGTAAGCCAGGCCGGTCTGCTCGGTGACCGGCAGGCCGTCCATGTCGCTGCGGATGAGGACCGTCGGTCCCGCGCCGTTGCGCAGCACGCCGACGACTCCGTAGCAGGTGCCGCCGTCCTGGTAGGTCCCGACGCGCTCGGTCACTTCGACGCCGAGCTCGCGCAGACGCGCAGCGACGAAGGCGGAGGTCTTCGCTTCCTGCGTCGAAAGCTCCGGGGTCGCATGAAGGGACTGGTACGTCTTGACGAGCTTCGGAAGGAGGCGGTCCACCCGCTCCTCGAGCGTCTGCGCGGCGGCAGGCAACGCGACAGCGAGGAGGAGCGCGGCGAGTTTCTTCATGCCGCCAAGTCTAGCCCGCGCGCCCCGCTCGCGGTCACTCGGCCGGCTGTCTGATCTCGAAATCGGTTCGCTGGAAGCCGAGTAGGTCGCGTCCGACGATGTGCACGAGCGCCTTCACGGCGTACCGGCCCGGCTGGAGGTCGAAGCGTTCCCGGCGCACGAGCTCGGCCCCCTTCAACAGGGCCCTCGTCGGCTCCGTCTCCAGTTTCATCCGCCTGTGTTTCCATCCGACGACCGCCTTCGACTCGTCGAACACGTAGAGGAAGACGTCGACGGTGACCGAGCCGCCGAACGCGTGTGCGAGCAGCTCGTTGCTCGGCATTCCGACGTCGATCACGGTCGTGGGACTCCCCTTCTGCACGTTCATCTGGACGGTGACGTCGTTGCGGCGGATGTCGTTGAGCATCGCGTCGGCGAGCACCAGGCCGCTGACGTTCCTGCTGCCCTCGGCCGTCCGCGAGTAGCCGCGGCGGTGGGAGACCTCGGTGAAGCGGGGCTGCCCCTTCACCTTGACGACGATCTCGTTGTTCTCCCGCTCGTTCTCCGGCGGCTGGAGCCCGAGCAGGTAGGTGACGCTCCGGGATTCGGAGAAGACGCGGAGGGCGTTGGCGACTCCGGTGTTGTTGATGACTCGGCCTCCCGTCCCCAGGGCCGCGTCGAAGAGGATCGTCGGGGTACCGACCGAGAATCCCGCGTTCCTGAATGCGGTGTCGCCGCCGGGGGCGCGGATCCCGGCGATGTCGATGACGTTGAGGACCACTCCGGCGTTCTTGAATCGCTCGTGCATCGCTCGAGCAGTGTTCCCGAACGTGAGCGTCCCGACGTCTCCGATCCGCTGGCCCTCAGTCAGGAGGACGACCTGCTTGATCCCTTCGAGCGGCTTGAGCGCGTCAGCAAGACCGCCGAGTGCCTCGGCCCACAGCTCCGCGGCAGACTGATCCTGCCACTCCTTTTCTTTCCGCATCGCGTCGAGCATCGTGGGGATCTGTGCCTCTCCCTCGCGGAGGGCGGCAATCGTGTTCTCGAAATCGTCCACTCCCCGTGAGAGGTCCTCGGTGAACTCCTTCTCCACGTTGCCGAGCGCCGGGCTGATCGGCACCTGCGCCGTGAACGCGGTTCTTTCCTGCGGGGTCATCGTGAGTGCGAGCGCATCCCTTGCCTGGCTGGTCCGGAGGGTCGAGATCGCGCGAATGACGGTGGGCCGATCGGTCGTGAACGGCACAATGTAGTGCGCCTGTTCGGAGCCGCCGTAGACCGCGACGGCGACGAGATCGTCGGGCGCCAGGCGGTTGATGAAGTCCCTGGCGTCGGCCCGCAGCCGGCTCAGGTGGGTGATCGACGAATTCAGCACGTCGAAGACGATCAGGGTCAGCCGGCGTTGCGCCAGCCCGGCCGGAACGGCCGGAACGGCCGAGGGTGCATCGACGCCTTCCTCGCGGGTGAACTCGAGAATGTCGAAGTAGGCAATCGGATGCCGCTTGCCGTTGACGAACACCTCGAAGTCGTCCTTCGTCAGCCCCACCACCGGCTTGGCGTCGCGCGAGACGACCACCGGCACCTGGATGACCCGGACGTCGACGCCTTCGGTGTACTGCCCGAACAGCATGGGAGGGGTCAGTAGAAGGAAGGCGAACAGCAGAAGGCCGGTACGGCGGGGCAGGTTCTGCGCGTGACGCATAGATCCTCCAGACGGTGAGGGCGGAGTGAGTGGCCGTGGCCGCTGCAATCGGCAGGCCGCGGCAGAACTCATCGGATCCGTGAATTATGGGGTGTTTTACAGAAACAGTGTCTCAAAAAGCGCGAGGCTGTCCGCGCGAAGAGACGGGGCTGTCACGGACAGGCGACACCCTCACATCGCGAGCTCGCCCTGGCGGGCTACGACGTCCTTGGAGAGGGCGACCTGATTCTTCCCGTGCTTCTTCGCGTAGTAGAGCGCGGAATCGGCGCGGGAGATGATCTCGGCGGCGGTGGTCGCATCCTCGGGGAAGGCGGCCACGCCGACGCTGATCGTGACCCGCAGCGTCCTGTTCGCCTGCGGGACGTTGAACAACGTCTCCTCGACCAGCTCGCGGAACCGGTACGCCGCCTCGGCGGCCGCTTCGGCCGAGGCCTCCGGGAGGATCAGCGCGAACTCCTCCCCGCCGTACCGCGCGATGATGTCGGTGTCGCGCGCGTTCGTCATCAGGACCTCGACGATCCCTTTGAGGATCTCGTCCCCGACCGGATGGCCGAACGTGTCGTTGATCTTCTTGAAGTCGTCGATGTCGAGCATCGCGAGGGAGAACGAGCGTCGCCCGCGCGTGCTGCGATGGAGCTCCTTGGCCAGCGCCTCCTGGAAGAAGCGGTGGTTGTAGGCCGGCGTGAGGCCGTCGATGAACGTGAGGCGGCGGATCTCGCCGTACTGCCGCGCAGACTGCATGGTCGTGACGGCCTGGGTCGCGAAGACCTCGAGAGTCTGGACCTTGTCGAGCGTCGGGACCTTCCCGTCCTCGGGATCGCGCGCGGAGACGAAGCCGAGCATCTCGTCGCCGCTCCGGAGCGGGGCGAGCAGCATGTCGTTCTCGTGCCATTCGTCGGCGCGCCGAGGCACGGCCAATTCGACGTTGTCCCGGCGGACGAAAAAGTCGTTCTCGCTCTGCCGGAGCGACGTGTGCGGAACGAAATACGACTTGGAAATCCGGAACTGGTCGTTCATGAACTTCCGGATCTCGACGGCGGAGACGGGCCGCGTGCGCATGTCCTCCCAGACGTCGTCGAGCCCGACCTGCGCGCGGCGGAGGAAGACGTCGCCCTCCTTGTCGTAGAGGGCGAAGACGACGACGCGGAAGCCGAGCGACTGCCGGATCGCCTCGGCGATCTGCGTGAGGGCCGTGTCGATGTCGAACTGCCCGATGAGACTCGTCGAGACGTCGAGAATCGTCGACATCGTCGCGTTGTGCCGCTCGAGCTCCACGTTCTTCTCGCGCATCTCGCGCTGCAGCAGCCGGTCCTGGACCGCGAGCGCCGTCTGACTCGTGAGCATCGCCACGAGGTCGAGGGCGTTGCCTTTGAGGACCGACTTGTCCTCGGTCTCGTACAGGAGAACCCCGTACACGACCTCCGCCGTCTGCACCCCGATCAGGATCTGCACCGCGTCGTGCGACGACAGCGGAAACCGCCGCATGTCGTTCTGAAAGATGAAGGGCCGGCTCGGCGCCGACTGCGCGAACCCAGCCGACTCGACCCACCGCAGGATCTGCTGGTCGGACGGAAGGCACTCGCCGAACCGGTAGACCGACGCCGGCGTCTCCGGATTCGTTTCCCAGGTGACGATCGCGCACGCCTTGAGAGGGGCGATGCGCGACAGGAGCGCGACCAGCCGTCGCAGCGTGTCCTCGTCGGTCTCGGCCGAGAGGATCTGGATCGAGCTCTCCGTCAGCACCGTGAGCTCGCGGTTGCGGCGCAGGAGCTGCTCGTTCTGCTGCTCGGCGTCCGCCGCGTTCCTCTGCGCGAACGCGATCAGCAGCACCGGGAGGAACCCGATCGCGAAACCGGTGTAGCCGTGCGACTCGTACATCAGCACCACGACCGCCACGACCGGACTGACGATGAGGAGCGTGCGGCTCAGACGTCCGAACAGGCGCACCATGTCGACGGCGGCCAGCGTCCCCTGGATGCTGCGACTCACAGCGACGAACGCGACGTGCACCGCGAGATAGGCGACGACGAGGAGGATGTACCCGGCAGCCTTTGCGGCCGGCTGCGCATCGTGGGCGACCGCGACGCTGTAGAGACCCGAGACGATGGCGTAGGTCAGGCCCGCTTCCGCCGCAACCTGGAACGTCTCGAGCTTCCACCTGCGCAGCGACGCCGAGCGGAACACCGCGTAGGCCACAGCGCCGAGCATCGTCGTCACGATCGTCAGGGAGACGTCGTGCAGGATGAGGAGCGTCGAGAAGACCGGAACCGCCTCGAACCCGGCCGCCGCCTCGTCACCGTCACCCTTCAGCAGCATCGCCACGAGCACGAAGACGGCAAAGAACGCAGCGACGCCGGTCTGCGCGGTCGGCTGATACCCGATGGCGAACAGAAGAAGGGCACAGGCGGTCAGAATCACCGCGCTTTGCCAGATGCGCAGACCTACTGTTCGAGACATGGGTTCGATTCGCGCTGAAGCGGGAGAGGGCGAATCATTGTAGAGGAGAGAGAGCGTTCATAGTAGTGGATAATCCGCCGCCATGGCGGCCTGGAAAGCGGTGATCGGCCTCGAGGTGCATGCGCGCCTGCTGACGCGGACGAAGCTTTTCTGCCGCTGTGCCACTCACTTCGGAGCCCCGCCGAACTCGCAGCTCTGCGAGGTCTGTCTCGGGTATCCGGGAGCACTGCCCGTCGTGAACAGGAAGGCCGTCGAGCTCGCGGTCCGCATGGCCCATGCCGTGGGAGCGCAGATCGACCCGAGCTCCCGTTTCGCCCGGAAGAACTACTTCTACCCCGACCTGCCGAAGGGCTACCAGATCACCCAGCACGACCGGCCGCTCGCCACCGGCGGCTCGGTCGCCGGAGTCGTGCTCCGCCGGATTCACATGGAGGAGGACGCCGGGAAGCTGATCCACACCGGCGCGGAGTCGCTCGTCGACCTCAATCGCGCCGGCGTGCCGCTCATCGAGATCGTCACCGAGGCGGTCATCGCGTCGAGCGAGCAGGCGGTCGCATACCTGACGCGGCTGCGGCAGATCCTCATGTACAGCGACGTCTGCGACGGCAACATGGACGAGGGCTCTCTCCGGTGCGACGCGAACGTCTCGGTGCGGCGCGCCGGTGAGCCGCTCGGCACGCGCACCGAGGTCAAGAACCTGAACTCCTTCCGGTTCCTCGGGCGCGCCGTGGAGTTCGAGATCGCCAGGCAGATCGCCGTCCTCGAGCGCGGCGGGCGTGTGACTCAGGAAACGCGCCTCTTCGACGTCGCCTCGAACGAGACCCGGGTCATGCGGTCGAAAGAGGAGTCCCACGACTACCGCTACTTCCCCGAGCCGGACCTGCCGCCGCTCGTGCTCGACGAGGGGTGGATCGACGAGATCGCGCGAAGCGTTCCTCCCCTGCCCGACGAACGGATCCGGCGGTACACCGAGGAGCTGCACCTCACGAACGCCGATGCCGAAGTCCTGGTGACGTCGCGCGCTCTGGCCGACTATTTCGAGGAGACGGCGGCGGCGGCGTCGAACCCGCACGCGGCGGCGAACTGGGTGCGCAACGAGGTGCTGCGTCTCGTCAACGAGCAGAAGACGGACATCGCGGGATTTCGGGTCAAACCGACGGACCTCGCGCGACTGATCGCGATGATCGACTCCGGCGAGATCGGCGGAAAGGTCGCGAAAGAGGTCTTCGAGGAGCTGGCGGAACGCGGCGGAGACCCGCGCGAGATCGTCGCGTCACGCGGCCTTGCACAGCTCAGCGACCCGGACCAGCTGCGCGACATCGCCCGGCGCGTCATCGAGAGCCACCCGCAGCAGGTCGCGCGGTATCGCGGCGGCCAGGCGAAGCTCTTCGGCTTCCTCGTGGGACAGCTCATGAAAGAGACCCGAGGCAAGGCCAACGCGGAGCTCGCGAACACCATCCTCCGCGAGATGCTGGACTCCTGACCGGCCCCCGCGCAGCAGGGGTCGAACGCGTTCCTTTCCACCCCTGCCGGGCACCCTCGGTCCAGTCGGGATGACACCCGGCCCGCGCCGGCGACCACGTGCTATGATCGCGGCCCCCACAGGACGTAAGTATTTGAATATCAACCAACTTGAGGAGGTTACGTTGCGCGCAGTCAGCAGAGCCTTTTTGGCGATCGCCTTCACATCCATGGTGACCGCCGCGGCTTACGGCTCCGGTTTCTCGATCTTCGAGCAGGGAGCAAAAGCCACGGCGATGGGTGGCGCCTTCGTCGCAACCGCGAACGATCCCAGCGCCATCTTCTACAACCCCGCAGGTATCGCGCAGCAGCGGCATCTCACCTTCCTGGGTGGCGCGACCTTCATCAACTTCTCGAACGAGTTCACCGGCGATCCGAACAGCGCGTTCACGGCCGGCGAGTCGGGGAAGTACAACCGCCACACCTTCGCTCCGCCGAACGGCTACGCAATCATGCCGATCGGTGAGAACCTCACGGTCGGCGTCGGCATGTTCGGCGCCTTCGGCCTCCGCACCAACTGGGCCGATCCGTGGGCCGGCCGGTTCCTCTCTCGGGACGCCGACGTCAAGACCGTCTCGGTCAACCCGGTCATCGCGTGGCAGACCACCAGCGGCCGCTTCGCGGTCGGCGGTGGCGTCGAGTACCGCCGCAACAAGGTCGTGCTCAACGCGAACCGCGGCGCGCTCAACCCGTTCAACGGACGCTTCCAGGACGTGGCGAACACGCGCCTCGAGAGCGAATGGGGATCGGACATCGGCTGGAACGTCGGCATCCTCGTGAAGCCGACTCCGCGCGTTCGCTTCGGCGCTTCGTACCGCGCCGACATGGCGATCGACCTCGACGGCCAGGCCGAGATCACCCAGATCATGACCAACACGCCGCTCGACCCGGTCATCAAGGCGCAGCTGCCTCCGAACCAGGCGATCTCGACGACGATGCCGTTCCCGGCGACGGCGGCGATCGGTGTCGCGTTCAGCCCGACCGAAGCGTGGGACATCGAGTTCGACGTCACGCACATGACGTGGAGCGAGTTCAAGGAGCTGGTCGTCGAGTTCAAGACGACGCCGGCCGCCGGCTTCACGCGCGAGCAGAACTGGAACGACTCGTCGGCCTACCGCTTCGGCGTCAACCACAAGGTCAACGAGATCTGGGACGTCCGCTTCGGACTCGTGTACGACAGCAACCCACAGCCGACTGAAGCGGTCAGCCCGCTGCTCCCCGATGCCGACCGCATCGGACCGTCGTTCGGCTTCGGCTATCACCGCGGCCCGTGGATCATGGACGTCGGCCTCCTCGCGCTCCACTTCAAGGAGCGGAGCACCGAGGGCCGGAACGCCGAGGGATTCGACGGGACTTACAAGACGGACGCGACGCTCTGGGGCGTCAACTTCGGCTATCGCTTCTGAGGAAACGTTCGATGAGAAAATTCGCAAAGATCGCTGCGGCAGTTCTCCTCGTTTCGCTGGCGGCCATGCCGGGCTTCGCTGCGCGCGGTGCGGCCGACTTCTCGCGGCTCGTCATCCTCGGTGACAGTTACGGCGCCGGCGTCGTCAGCGGCTCGCTCAACGACGTGCACCAGCCCTACAGCTGGGCGGCATTCCTCGCCCGCCAGACCGGCTACACCCTCTGTGACGGCAAGTCGGTGGCGGCAACCCCCTGCTTCGCCATCCCCCTGGTCAGCTACCCCGGCCTCGGCCCCGAGCTCAAGCTCCTCGACCTGTCCGGCAACATCGCGCCGGCCGCCGGCTCCGGCGAGCCGTACATGACGACGTTCGCCCGTCCCTACAACAACCTCAGCATCCCGGGCGCAAACGTCGGCGACATCATGACGCTCACGGGCGCTCAGCCCGCAACCTCCACCGCCCGCGCGATGGCACAGTTCATCCTCCGCGGTCAGGGAACCGCGATCGATCAGGCACTCGTGCAGAAGCCGTCGTTCGTCGCCCTCTGGCTCGGCGGCAACGACTTCCTCGGCGCAGTGCTGGCGGGGACTCCCGCGGTCCTGACCCCGACCGCCACGTTCAAGACCAACTACGAAGCGCTTCTCGACAAGATCGTCGCGGGCGCACCGAGCGCCGGAGTCGTCGTCGGCTCGCTGCCTGAGACCGCGAACGTCCCGTACGTGACGACGGTCCCGCCGTTCATCGTCGACCCGGCCACCCGTCAGCCGGTCCTAGGACCCGACGGCAAGCCGATCTACTACGTCGCCGACCTCGGCGGCGGCAACTTCGGCCAGCTTCCCGCCGGCAGCTTCGTCGTCCTCAACGCGATGACCAAGCTCCGCACCGGCTATGGCGTTCCGGCCGCGATGAAGCCCTTCCCGCCGTTCAACCAGATGCCGAACGTCGGTACGCCGCTCGCCGACACCGACGTCATCACGCCGACCGAGATGGCGACCATCCTCGCCCGCGTCAAAGAGTTCAACAAGGTGATCACCGATGCGGCCGGAGCGCGCAACATCCCGGTCGCCGACATCAAGGGGCTCTTCGATCGCGTCGCAGCTCCGGGCGGCATCACCGTCGGTCCGATCAACGTGACGAATGCATTCGTAACCGGTGGCTTCTTCAGCTTCGACGGCTTCCATCTCACGGACCTCGGCTACCTCCTCTTCGCGAACGAGTACATCAAGGCGATCAACAACGCGTACGGGACGAAGGTCCCTCTGGCGTCGATCACCCAGATCTTCTCGAACAACGGAGCCTGGTTCCCCGAGACTTCGGCGAACGCCGCCGGCTTCGTTCTCACCTCGGCAGCTGCAGACCAGCTGAAGGCGATGTGGGCGACGCAGGCGAATCCGGTCCCGGCTCCGGCGCGCCGCCGGTCCAGCGGAAGGTAATCAGGATTTCTTCAGGAAGTGAAAAGGGCGGCCGCGAGGCCGCCCTTTTGTTTGGGACCGAATAGGACGAATAGGACCTATGGGACCAATAGGACCTATAGGACCCACCGCCCAGGGAGCAGTCTTGGGCACGTGGAAAATCAAAAAGGCGGCGCGCGGCCGCCCTTTTCGCTTGGTGGAAGAAAGACGATAGGACCTAGAGGAGCCCCCGCCCGGAACTTGTCCTATCCGGGCGGGCGGGTCCTATAGGTCCTATTGGTCCTATAGGTCCTATTCTCCTATCAGCTCCCCGAGGGCCGGCCGCGGGGAGAGGGTTTCGAGATGTCGATCATCGCCATCTTCTCCTTCTCGTCGTACCAGCAGTGGAAGCGTTTGATGCCGGGGACCTCGATGTCGTAGGTCCGGAAGAAGCTCGGCACGTGGAGCGAGGTCGACTTCTCGGACTGGCGGATCTTGGCGGAACCCTCTTCGCGTTTGTCGAGGGCTTTGATGCCGATGACTTTCCGCTTCTTGTCGTAGTAGAGGTTCGCGCTGGTCTTGCCGCGGAGCCGCAGCATGTTCGCGACGGGCGTTGGAAGTCGGATCAGGCGCGACTGGACGATCGTCGCCGAAGCTGGAAAGCGCTCGAACTCAGGCTGCGGTTCCCATTTCTCAAAAGCCATTACCCGACTCCTCTCCCACCCCGGCCCGCTGGCTACGGGATACGATGATAAAATTCCGCAGCATTTTGTCAACAATTAATCGCATGGGTTTCGGGATGCGAAAACGTGACAGCGGGAAGCGAAATTCTGGCCCATCGCAGAAACCACGATTATTTGTGGTGTCCGGCTCGATCTGAAAACCACGTACCAATTTCGCGCAACCAATTGCTTTTGAACGCTTTACATCGCCGACGCTCTCGCCTCTACAGCCGAAAATAGGCGCGATCGAGCGCGCGGTACTGCACCGCCTCCGCCAGGTGCGACGCCTCGATCTTTTCGGAGCCCGCCAGGTCCGCGATCGTCCGGGAGACCTTCAGAATCCGGTCGTGCGCCCGCGCAGAGAGCCCGAGCCGCTCGATCGCCTGGACCAGCAACCGGCGAGATACGTCGTCCAGTTCGCAGTGCCGGCGCGTGTGACGCGAGCCCATTTCCGCGTTGCAGGTGATCGACGCGCGGCGGAAGCGCTCGCGCTGGATCGCCCGCGCGGTCTCCACC
>JBAQWH010000437.1:0-12953 GCA_049298815.1 Thermoanaerobaculia bacterium
CGGCACGGGAGTCGTGGCGGCGAGCGTTCGTGCGGCGGCGGAGATCACGTCTTCGCGGACCTTGAAGTGGCTCGGCCCGGCGTGCTTCGGCGTCTCGTCGCCCGTCATGCGGCGGCGCAGGGTGCGCAGCGTGAGTTTGGAGATCAGCTTGAGCGTCTCGAAGACGCCGGTTCCGGCCGCTGCGACCGACTCGACGTACTCGAGCCGCCGGTGGGGGTCGAGCGCTGCCGCCAGGGCATCCGCCGCCATGATGCTCGGCAGGTCGCGCTTGTTGAGCTGCAGCACCATCGGAAGCTCATCGACGTTGACCCCGATCTCTGCGAGGTTCTCGCGGAGGTTCCGAAGGCTGTCGAGGTTCGCTTCGACCATCGCCTCCTGGGAGTCGGCCACGAAGACGATGCCGTCGACCCCCTTGAGGACCAGCTTGCGCGTCGTGTTGTAGAAGACCTGCCCCGGCACCGTGTAAAGCTGAAGGCGGGTCTTGAACCCTCCGATGACGCCGACGTCGATCGGGAGGAGGTCGAAGAAGAGGGTGCGGTCGCTCTCGGTCTCCAGGCTGACCATCTCGCCGCGGCTCTGCGGCGAGGTCTTGCTGTAGATGAAATGGAGGTTGGTCGTCTTCCCGCAGAGGCCCGGACCGTAGTAGACGATCTTCGCAGCCATCTGCATTGTTGCGTAGTTGAAGAAGACCATCCGAACGGGCTCCGAGGGCGACGGATCGTAGCACCCGCTAATCGTCGGTCGCAACAAGCGATCTGCGGATCTCCGCGGCGAGAAGTTCGTAGATTTCCGCGAGTTGCGGGTGGTGAGTGAGCGCTGCCGCGTGGGCTGTCAGAGTCTCCTGCTCGCCGCGTGCCGCCGGACCGGTGAACCGTGCGGTGCCGGTCTGGTCGCGCCAGTTCGTCAGCGCGGAGAGGGCGAGGCGATAGACGTCCTCGTGCGCGTCGTGCACGCCCGCTTCTTCGATCAGCCGCTCGGCGATGTCCGCAACCGCTGCGACGTAGTTCGCGCCGAAGACGGCGGCCGCGTGGTAGAGCGGCTTGCTCGCGGGGTCGATCTCCGCCAGGCGTGCGTTCGCGGCCGCAGCGATGAGGCGGGCGGTGTGACGGCAACATCCCTCGAAGACGAGGAGCGTCCCGGCCAGATCGGACGGTTCGCCGACCGCCGGCAGGGCCCGGAGCGGGTGAAGCGAGAAGCCGCCGCGGACGCTGCCCAGCGAGCCGCTGGCGTGAAAGATGATCGCGTCGGTCTCTGGAATCAGGTCGACGACCTCGGCCAGAGCGCTGTCGGTCACGGCGACGAAGAGGACCTCGGACTCGTGGGCGAGATCGGCAAGGGGAACGCGGGATGTCCCGAGGAGGTCCGGGACGCGGCTGGTCGATCCGTCGCGCAGCCACACCCCCGCGAGCGGCCATCCGATCTGCCGCCAGGTCGAGCCGAAGGCCCAGGCTGCGCGTCCACCGCCGAGGATTCCGAGACGCATGGAGTATCGTTCGAGGTGCGCACGGACTGCGCACGGCCGCACACGGGACAGACAACGATGAGACTGGCGATCATTCTCGCACTCCTTGCGCAGACCGTCATGGCGGCGCCCCCCTCCACCTGCCGCGTCGATGGCGCGTACGAGGCGGCCCTCTGCTCGTATCAGCATCGCCGTTTCGCAGAAGCCGAGACTGCGTTCCGGGTCATCGTCGAAAAGGGTGACCAGAATCCTGAGACCCTCCGAGCGATGTACTTCCTCGCCCGAACGCTGATGAAGACCGGTCGGTTCGCCGAGGCGGGGACGATCCTGGTCGGGATCTACTCGACCGACAGGACGTTCTATGACGGCTGGAGCTGCGACTATCTCCTCGGAGAATGTCGCCGCGCGGCGGGACGCGAGTAGCCGATGCCGCAGAGCCAGTTCGAGCTCCGCCGGAAGCTTCTGCAGCTCGAGGCGCTGTACGACGTCGGCCGGGCGCTGAACACGCTGCGACCTGAGGACGAGCTGCTCGAAGAGCTGATGCAGCGCGCCGTCGCCGTGCTCGACGCGATGACCGGCTTCGTCTTCTCTCTCGACGAGAAGCTGAACATCCAGAACCTCTTCTCCTTCGAGCTGGACGTCGCGTCGCACGATGCGCTGCTCGCCGAACCGCCGGTGCGGCAGGTGATCGTGTCGCGGGAACCTCTGATGCTGGCGGTGTCCCGCTTCCTCGGCGGCGCGGCAAGCGAGCTGCTCATCGCGCCGATGGTCGCCGGCGACGTCGTGGTAGGCGTCATCGGCGTCGGCGGCAAGGAAGTCCGCGGCGCGGCAGCGGGAAGCTTCGTCGAGGACGACCTCCGGTTCCTCGAGTCGATCGCGGCGATCGGTGCTGCGGCGATCGACAATACGCGACGGTTCCACAAGCTCGATCTCGTGCGCGAGACCCTCGAGGACGAGAACCGCGCGCTCAAACAGCGGATGCTGCGCGACTACTCGGACCGGCTGATGGTGGGGGACTCGCCGAAGATGCAGCGGGTCATCGACCTCGTCTCCCGCGTCGCCGACAGCCGGGCGAGCGTCCTGATCCGCGGTGAATCGGGGACCGGCAAGGAAATGGTCGCGCGTCTGATCCACGGGAGCTCGCCGAGGCGCGAGGGGCCGTTCGTCGCCATCAACTGCGCGGCCCTGCCCGAAACGCTGCTCGAGTCCGAGCTGTTCGGAATCGAGCGGGGCGTCGCAACCGGCGTCGAGGCGCGTCCTGGAAAGTTCGAGCTGGCAAAAGGCGGCACGATCTTCCTCGACGAAGTGGGTGACATCCCGGTCGCGCTCCAGGCCAAGCTCCTGCGCGTGCTCCAGGAACGCGAGATCGAAAAGCTGGGCGGGCGCCGGCGGATCGCGGTCGACGTGCGGATCCTCTCGGCGACCCACCGCAACCTCGAGGAGATGATCGAGCAGGGGGAGTTCCGTCAGGACCTCTACTACCGCCTCAAGGTCGTCGAGATCTCGCTGCCGCCGCTGCGCGAGCGGAAGGAAGACATCCCGAAACTCGTCCGCTTCTTCCTCGACAAGTACGCAAAGCGTGAGGGGCTCAGCGACGTGCGGATCACGCAGGACGCCCTGCAGAAGATCATGCGCTATCCGTTTCCCGGGAACGTGCGGGAGCTCGAGAACCTGATCGAAGGGGCGCTGGCGCTAACGACCGATCCGCTGATCGATCCGGGCGACCTTCTGTTGCCGGCCGCGGTTGCGGTGGGCGACGAGCGGGAGCTGAGCAGCGATCTGCCGACGCTCGACGAGCTGGTGACCCGCTACATCGGACGGGTGCTGGCTTTCACGAAGGGGAACATGTCGAAGGCGGCACGGATCTTGGGGGTCGACCGGAAGACGCTCTACCGGCGGCGTGACGATATGTCCCAAAACAACACGATTGATGACAAATGGGACATTCACTAGTAAGTCATTTTAATTCAGATGTTTAAGATGAGCGATTCTCGGCGCGAGAGTGTTGTGGGGCAAAATGGAACAGAGTGAGATCTGGTCGTCAGCCCCGGGCATTTTGTGTAAACTGAGTCGACACAGTCGTTTAGGAGGCGTTTCACTGAGTCTGGCAGCGTGGCAGTTCGGTTGCTCTAGGGTCGCCCGGCTTACAGAGGGGGACACTCATGAACAACGTCGCGCAGACCCGGACCCGCTTCGAAACCGCACTGAGCACCAGCCATCTTCTGCCGACCGTCCTCGCGTTCAACACGGCGGCCCTGTTTGCACTCGACCAGCTGGGCGGCATCCCCGCCTGGGTCAAGGCCGCCGCCGCCCTCTTCCTCGCGTTTTAACGACACGTACCGCCAGGACGTGCATCCGATGACCGCCGCCGCCGACCGTCAGATGGAGCTCACTCTCCCGATGGTCCCCGACATCGAGATCGCCGCGGCGCGTGCGGCCGGCAATCTCGCGAGGGAACTGGGGATGAGCTCGGCGTCGATCGATGAGATGACGCACGCGATCATCGAGGCGTGCATCAACGCGCGGGAGCACTCAGGTAGCGCTGACCAGCGCATCTATGTAAGATTCGTCGGCACTTCCCAGGGTGGCGCAAATCCCCGAATCGACGTTTGGATCACCGACCACGGCAGGGGATTCAGCGTCGTTGAGGCGCGGTCCCGCCGGCAGAAGCTCGGCGCCGTGCACAAGCGCGGCTGGGGGCTGCAGATCATTGAGGCGCACATGGATGAGGTGGAAATCATCACCAGTGACGACGGCACGACCATCCACATGGCGAAGTACGAGAAGACATCATGACGGACGAACTTCGAGTCTCGGTCGAGCGTAGGGGCGCAGGGGCGATCCTCTACACGAAGGGCTACATCAACAACGTCGGGGGCGAGGAGATCGCCAACCGCGCCTATGAGCTGATGGAAGGCGGCGTGACGACTCTCCTCCTCAATCTCCGCGAGACGAAGATCGTCAACTCGATCGGCATCAGCATCCTCATCGAGATCATCGAGAAGATCATGGAAAAGGGCGGTCGGATCGGCTTCTGCTGCCTCACGCCGGTCATCCACAAGACGTTCCAGATCATGGGGCTCGCCAACTACGCGTCGATCTTCACCGACGAGGAGACGGCGTCGAAGGAGCTGGGGCTCTGAGCCCGAGTGCCGAGCGTTGCTCACCGCGTCCATCCCGGCGGCCAACGCTCAGCACTCGCGACGCGACTGATATCCTGACCCGCACCCATGCCCCTCGTGCAACGCTTCGCTGAGTTCCTCCACGAGCTCCAGCAGCTCGAGCGCACCACCCTCGCGGCGCAGGGGCCATTCATCCTCGACGCATTCGCGCGTCACACGCCGTTCGGGATCGGAGCGTTGTATCTGCGCGACGGCCGCGACGCGCAGCTCCGGCTCGCCGCCAAGTCCCTGCAGTGCGTCGCCCCCGAGATCCTGGAGGCCGGCTCGCAGGCGGAGCTCGCCCTCGAGCCGCGCCCTTCGATGGTCGTTCCTCTCCATTCGCAGAAGGAGGCCCTCGGGCTCCTGGCGCTTTCTTCCCGCGAGGCCGACATCCCGACCGACGACGACGTGGCGCTGGTCGGCGCCGCCGCCTCGGTCGTCGGAACTCTGCTCACCAACCAGCGTCTGATCCGCGAGAGCCGGGAGGGCGATTTCCAGCTCAAGTACCGCCTCTGGGAGCTCGAGGCGCTGTACGACATCGGCCTCTCGATCGCCTCCACGCTCAACGTCGACGAGCTGGCGGACGAGATCCTCTTCCGGATGATCTCGCTCACGAACGCCCGGCGCGGCGCGCTCTTCCTGCGCGAGGGGACCGGGTTCAAGCTCTACAGGGAGTTCGGCGACGTCCGGGCCGAGTTCCTCGAGTCCGACCTTTCCGAGCAACTGGTGCGCGAAGGCAAGCCGCTGGCGTTCGAAGGGGGCTCCGACTGTCTCTTCCCCGAATGCACGGCGTTCGTGGCGGTCCCGATCCGCGGCAGCAACGAAGCGATCATCGGCGTCCTCGCGGCCGCCGACCGTGAGACGCGCGAAGGGGGGATCGGCGCGTTCGAGGCGAACGAGCTGCGGCTCCTCTCACTCTTCGCGAGCCAGGTCGCCATCGCTCTCGAGAACGCCCGGCTGCACCGCGATGCGCTCGAAAAGCAGGCGATGGAGCGCGAGCTCGAGCTCGCGGCCACGATCCAGCGGGACATTCTCCCGAGCGCGATCCCGTCGATCGCAGACATCGAGATCGCGGCCCTGTCCCGCCCCGCGAGGCAGGTCGGCGGCGATTACCACGCATTCTTCGAGCGCGAGGGCATCTTCACGGCCCTCGTCGCCGATGTGGCCGGGAAGTCGATGCCGGCCGCGCTCCTGGTGTCGGCGCTCCACGCGGTCATCCAGCTGCTGTTCGCCGAGGGGCGTGAGCTCGGCGACATCGCGACGGAGCTGAACCGTCACATCCACAACTGGTCGGCCGAGAACAAGTTCATCACGCTCGTGATGGTGTCAATCGACCGCGAAGGCGGGACCATCCGTTACGTCAACGCCGGACACAACCCCGCCTACATGATCCTCGGCGACCGGATCGAGACGCTCAAGTCGCACGGCCTCCCGATCGGCATCCTCCCGCAGACCCGCTACATGACCCAGACCCGACCCTTCCCCGGTGGCGCGGTCGCGGTCCTCTACAGCGACGGCATTACGGAAGCCGAGAACGTCGCCGGTGACGAGTTCGACAACGAACGCCTCGAGACCCTGCTGGCAGGAGCTGCGCACGTCACGGCCGAAACGCTGCGCGACCGGATCGCGAACGCCGTCGACGCCTTCGTCGGGGCTGCGCCTCAGAAGGACGACCAGACGCTCGTGGTGCTGCGAAGGGTGTGAGAGAGAGAAGTATGAATTATGAATTATGAAGTATGAAATCTACTGCTATTTTCATACTTCGTAATTCTTAATTCTTACTTCTCCTATCGTCTGTTCTTGTCGACGATCGCCACGATGATCACGACGAACGCGGCGAGCCGCAGCAGGTAGAACACCCACTGGTCCTCCATCCACGAGTTCGTCACCGCGATCGCCATCCGCTGAGTCGCGAGCAGCCAGAAAGCCACGGCGAACATTGCGAAGAGCCGATCGCGGGATTCCTTCCAGAAGCGGAGGAAGAACAGCCCCGCAAGGGCGTAGCCGGCGAAGAGTGCACCCGAGACGATGCCGCTCATCGTGCCTCCCAGATCAGTCCGTAGAGCAGTAGCGCGACGCCGGCAAGTGCCGGGAGAGTCCGGATCGTGGAGAGGTCGAGTGCCGGTCCGACCCGGATGTCGACCACGAGAAGAACGTTGTTCAGGCAGAGGCCGACGAAGCAGAGACCGCTCCAGAAGAGGAGCCGCGCGCGCGACTGCGAGTACCCACGGAGGAGCAGCCAGGCGCAGATCGCACTGGTGAGGGAGCAGAGGATGTAGATCGCGTTCGCCACGTTCCGGTCTCCTACTTTTTCAACTTGAACGCGTCCGCGAAGCTCCGGACCGGATCGGCCGGAGGGGCGTCGATGACGTCGCCGATGAGGCGCCGGTTCGAGGCGTACACCTCGGCGATCTCATCGATGATCTGCGCGGTCGAAGCGTCACTGCACGCGTAACGGTACCGAGGCACCCCCGGACCCTCGAACGCGAGAATGCCGTTCGACGCCAGGAGGAACAGGCGCATCGCCGTCGATTCGGGGGGAGTCCCGAGATTGCCGGCCACCTCGGGCGCGGTCCAGGCGCGGGAGGCGTCGCCGCGGAGGAGCAGGACGATCTGGACCTGCTCCATCGACGCGAGACGTTCGCGAAGGAACGATTCCAGCTCCGGTTTCAAAGGACCCACGGGGCTGGTCGCTTTGCAATCGCCAGGCCCGCCTGTTGGCGGGATATCATCCA
This sequence comes from Thermoanaerobaculia bacterium, assembly GCA_049298815.1. GTDB lineage: Bacteria > Acidobacteriota > Thermoanaerobaculia > Gp7-AA8 > Gp7-AA8 > JBAQWH01. Next base: position 7,359 of record JBAQWH010000437.1, read on the forward strand.
GTCCGGTGATCGGCAACCGCGCAGCGAACCCGAGGCCGTACCTGTTCGAGATCCTGATCGCGGCGAGTTTCCTCGCGACGGCGCTCCTCGCCTCTCCCACGCGCAAGCTCCTCGGCTCGATCCCCACCGGCATCGCCACCTTCGCCGTGCTTCTTCTCGCCGACGCCGTCATCGGCGTCACCATCCGCTCCATCGTGGCCGCGGTGCGGCGCGATTCTGCCTATTTCAGGATCATCCGGTCGACGGGGTGGCTGCTCGACACCGCACGCATCATTTTCTTCGGAGCGGTCGCGACCCTCACCTACGCCTGGCTGAAGCTGATCGTCCCGATCGTTCATCCTCGCCTGTACGACCGTCAGCTGTGGGAGATCGACGCGATGCTCCTCGGCGGATACTCGCCGACGGTGCTCTCGCTCGAGCTGTTCTCGAACGACCTCGCCCTGAAGGTCATCGACTGGACGTATCCCAACATCTTCTTCGCGAGCATCTCGGTCGCGTTCGTCTTTTTCATCTCGCACCCCAGCCGCCGGATTCGCGTGGCGTTCACGACCGGCAAGGCGATCCTGGGCCTTGCGGGAGCAGCCCTCTATCTGCTGGTCCCGTCCCTCGGCCCTGCCTACCGCTTTCCCGAGGTCTGGCTTGTGTACTCCGACCTCCTCGTTACGACGCAGCACCTTCAGGGAATGCTGCTGACGAACTACCAGAATGTCCTCCGCGCCATGAGCGATCAGCCTCACGGTGTCATCCAGCCGATCTTCGGCATCGCGGCGTTCCCGAGCCTTCACGTCGCTCTGCAGCTCTTCATGTTTCTCTGGATGCGCAGGCTGTGGAAGTCCGGCGAGGTGCTGTTCGGGATCTTCTTCTTCATGATCCTGCTCGGCTCGGTGGTGACCGGCTGGCACTATCTGATCGACGGGATCGCCGGCATCGTGCTCGCCTGGGCGGCCTACGCTGCGGCTGGAAGGCTCTACGGCCTCGACCGTTGGCTCGGAAAGACCCGCAATTAAGCCTCTACCGCGCCTGTTTTCGCCCCCATGCCGGCAGCAGAAGCGTCGTCTCTGGGCGAGGTCCTGGCGAACCGGACGACGGAGGGCCAGCTCTACGAGAAGCTCGAGAAACACGCGGTGCGCTGCTTTGCGTGCGGGCACCGCTGCAAGATCCTCGAGGGGCTGAAAGGGATCTGCAAGGTTCGCTACAACGAAGGCGGAACTCTGCGTGTACCGCGCGGGTACGTGGCGGGTCTCCAGGTCGACCCGATCGAGAAGAAGCCGTTCTTTCATGCGTATCCCGGTGCGCTCGCGCTGTCGTTCGGGATGCTCGGCTGCGACTACCACTGCGGTTACTGTCAGAACTGGGTCACCTCGCAGGCGCTGCGCGATCCCCTCGCGGTGGTTCCGCCGCGCGACGTGGAGCCGGCCGACATCGTGCGGCTCGCCGTCGCGCACGGTGCCGAGGTGGTTACGTCCACGTACAACGAGCCGCTGATCACCTCCGAGTGGGGTGTCGAGATCTTCCGGGAGGCGAAGCAGGCGGGCCTTGTCTGCTCGTACGTCTCAAACGGCAACGGCACGCCCGAAGTGCTCGAATACCTCGCACCCTGGGTCGACCTGTACAAGGTCGACCTCAAGGGCTTCAGCGACCGGCATTACCGCGAGCTCGGAGGGACGATGCAACCGGTGCTCGACACGATCCGCGGCCTCAAGGCGCGAGGGATCTGGGTCGAGATCGTGACGCTGGTCGTTCCCGGATTCAACGACTCGGATGAAGAACTGCGCGGAATCGCGGAGTTCATCGCCGGGGTCGATGTGAACATCCCGTGGCACATCACCGCCTTCCACGAGGACTACAAGATGACCGGCAACGGCGACACGACAGCCGGGCATCTCCTGCGTGCGTACGATCTCGCAAAGGAAACCGGTCTCCGCTACGTCTACCCCGGCAACATCCCGGGTGCGTTCGGCGACAAGGAGGCGACGCACTGTCACGCCTGCGGTGCGAGCGTCATCGGCCGGAGCGGGTTCCGGGTGACGTCGATGCGGCTCCGCGATGGCGCGTGCCCGGACTGCGGGACAGCGATCCCGGGCGTCTGGCGGAAAACGGACCGCACCGTGCGCCACAGCGGAATCCCGCGCCCGGTCTGATGGTGAGTCGGGTGCCGCGATCCCGCGCCGCTTTTGTATAGTACGCGCCAGCCGTGGACGCCAAACCGCTTCGTCATGTCGATCTGTACGGGAGCGCCGGACGCCTCGAGGCGCTTTACCGCGACCTCCAGGACCCGGCCGCCATCGCCGTCATCTGTCACCCGCATCCGCTCGGAGGCGGGACGCTTCACAACAAGGTCGTCTTCCGCGCCTCGCGTGGCCTCGAGCAGGCGAACGTCGCGACGCTGCGATTCAACTTCCGCGGAGTCGGCACGAGCTCGGGCCGCCACGACGAGGGAGAAGGCGAACAGGACGACGTCCTCGCTGCAATCGAGTGGGCCCGCCGCAAGCACCCGGGGCTCCGGCTGATCGTCGGTGGCTTCTCGTTCGGAGCATGGGTGGCGAGCCGCGTGGCCTCCGACATCGCGGACGTGACCGCCCTCTTCTTCATCGGGACGCCGGTGAACCGATACGACTTCTCGCACCTCCGTGGCTGCGAGAAGCCGATCCTGTTCGTGCACGGGACCCAGGACGAGTTCGGCGACGTCGACAAGGTCGAGGGCCTCGTGCCGATCGTGAGGAACGCGGAGAGTGTCGTGATCACCGGCGCGGACCACTTCTTCACCAAGCACCTCGAGCCGCTGCAGGAGACGATGCGGACGTGGGGCGAGGACATCCTCGGGATTTGAGCCGGTCAGGGATCGACGATCCCGCCGCAGCTCAACGGTCGATCACTTCCGCCAGGAACTTCAGGCCCTCCAGCGTCCGCGTCCCGTGCCATGTGAAGAAGTGGCCGGGAAACGGGCCGACGACCCGTGGGCCAACGACGGCGGCGGCATCCTCAGTCGTGAATGCGTACGGTTCGTCGGGCAGGAAGATCACGTCCGGGTTCAACTCGAGCACTTCCTCGAGCGGGAGTTGAGGGTAGCGTGTGATGCCCTGCAGGACGTTCCTCCCACCCGTTTCGGAGACGAGCGCGGAGACGTAGGTATCGCCGCCGCACCACATCCAGGGATCCTTCCAGATGGCGCAGGCGAACCGGAACGCGCTGTGTCCGAGCAACCGCCGCTGGTGCGAGATCGCGGTCCTGTATGACGCGGCGTGTGCCGCACAGCCGTGCAGTTCGCCGAGGGTCGTCAGGAGATCGAGGGTCCCGTCGACATCCTTCGGCTCGGACACGAAGACCGGCGCGAACTCCTCGATCGACTCCGCGTGGCTCCGGAGGTTTTCCTCGAGGTTCATGTGCACGAGGTCTGGGCGGAGGGTTCGGATCGCCTCGATGCGGGGGTTCTTGGTGCCGCCGACCCGCGGGAGCGAGACGTCGGACGGGAAGATGCAGAAGTTCGTGATTCCAACGACGCTCTCACCGACCCCGAGGTCGAAGAGCGTTTCAGTGATCGAGGGGACGAGCGAGACGACGCGCTGCGGTGGCTGGGGGAACTCGAACGTGCGTCCGCGGACGTCGCGAATCATCGGGGAGATTGTTCCACGACTCGAGCCCGTTGGTCTCCGTCGGGCTTAGGGAAAGCCGCGTCACATTTCCTTGCGGTACTTCGGATCGAGCGCGTCGATGAGGCCGTCGCCGAGGAAGTTGAGGCCCATCACGGCGAGCATGATCGCGGCGCCGGGGAAGATGGCGAGGTGGTTGGCGAGTCCGAGGTAGGCGCGCCCCGAGGTGAGCATTGCGCCCCAGGAGGGGGTCGGCGGCTGCACGCCGAGGCCGAGGAACGAGAGCGCTGCTTCCGCGAGGATGGCGCCTGCGAGGCCGAGCGTCGCCATGACGATGACCGGATTGATCACGTTCGGCAGCACGTGACGGAGGATGACGCGGGGCGAGCGGGCGCCGAGAGCCCTCGCCGCCGTCACGTACTCCATCTCGCGCACCTTCAGCACCTGGCCGCGCGTGAGGCGGGCGTAACCGACCCACCCGGTCGTGGCCAGTGCGAGGACGACGTTGTTGAGGCTAGGGCCGAGGACGGCGACCAGGGCGATCGCGAGGAGGATCCCGGGGAACGCGAGGAGGATGTCGCACAGGCGCATGACGACCGTGTCCATCCACCCGCCGAAGTAGCCCGACATCGCACCGAGAGTAACGCCCACCAGCGACGCGATGACGACCACGCTGAAGCCGACTCGCAGCGAGACCCTCGCGCCGTAGACGATCCTCGAATAGACGTCGCGGCCGAGATCGTCGAGGCCGAGCGGATGGGCCTTCGACGGCGCCTCGAGCCTGCGCGACGTGTCCTGAACGTTCGGGTCCTGCGTGGCGAGCAGCGGCGCCGCGAGTGCGATCACGACCAGCGCGACCGTCAGCAGGAGGCCGGCGGAGAAGGCAAAGTTGCTCGCGAGATTCCTGAAGGTCTTCATCGTCGTCACTCGAGCTTGATGCGCGGGTCCACCACTCCGTAGAGCAGGTCGCTGACGAAGTTCACGAAGGTGTACGTCAGCGCGATCACCAGGATCGAGGCCTGCACCTGCGGGTAGTCGCGCGTCGTGATCGACTGGATGAGCAGCCGTCCCAGCCCCGGCCAGGAGAAGATCTGTTCGGTGATGATGGCGCCGGTCAGCAGCGAGCCGAACTGCAGCGCCAGGATCGTGATGACCGGGATGAGCGCGTTCTTGAGCGCGTGCCGGAAGATCGCCCTGACACGGGTGACCCCCTTCGCCACCGCGGTCGTGACGTAGAGCTGCCCGAGCTCCTCCGCGAGGCTGACGCGGATCATGCGCGTGAGGATCGCGGCGAGCGCGAGCCCCATCGTCACCGACGGAAGCACCAGCGACCTGAGCCCCGCGTCCCGCCCCGAGACCGGGAACCACGGCCGGTTGATCGCGAAGGCGATGATGAGCAGAGGACCGAACCAGAAGCTCGGCATCGAGACGCCGATGAGCGCGAAGAACCGCGCCACGTTGTCGATCCAGGAGTTGCGGTAGATCGCCGAGATGATCCCGAGGGGAAAGGCGACGAGCAGCGCGACGAGCATCGACCCGAACGCGAGCTGCATCGTCGCCGGATACCGCGCGGCGATCTCGGTCGCCACGCTCTCGTTCGTCCGGAACGACCGCCCCAGATCCCCCTGCGCGAGGTTCCCGATGTAGGTCGCGAACTGCCTCCAGAGCGGCTGGTCGAGCCCGAGAGCCTTGCGCACCGCGACGATGTCCTCCGGACGTGCTCCCTCGCCTGCGATCTGCATCGCCGGGTCTCCGGGGATCAGATGGATCAGGGAGAAGACGAGCGTCAGGATCCCGAGGGTGATCGGAATCATCTGGAGGAGCCGACGGATGATGTACTGGGTCATGCGCCGGGGTGGCGCAAGTGCAACAAGGTGGCCAGCGGGAGTGGTCAGTGGTCAGTGGCCAGTGGCCAGTGGCCAGTCGTTAGTCGTTAGTCGGTAGCGTTTGATGCCGAGCCGAGCTGGACTTCTCTGTCCGGCCACTGGCCACTGGCCACTGACCA
>JBAQWH010000438.1:0-3340 GCA_049298815.1 Thermoanaerobaculia bacterium
GCCACGCCGAGGGCAGGGAGCCGCTCGACCCGTTGCTGCAGGCCCGGCCGGATCATCGTGCTCGGCCGCAGGCGCGACGCCTCGAGCGCCGGCTGGATCGCGGAAACGAGCGAGAGCACGATCCCGACGGCGAGCCCGGTCAGCACGATCGACGGCGTCAGCGTCACGTCTGCCGGCGCCGAGACGACGTACAGCGTGTTGATCGTCCGGCCGACGACGTGAAGGATCGCGCTGGCGAGCGCGTGGCCGAGTGCGATCCCGACCACCGATCCCGCCGTGCCGAAGACCAGACCCTCCGTCAGGAACGCGACGAGGATCTGGGTCGGAGACGTGCCGACGGTCTTCAGCACCCCGACGTCCTTCCGCCTCCGGAGGATCGAGATGAGCACCGTGTTGTAGACGAGAAAGACACCGACGAGCAGCGCGACGCCGGCCAGGGCGAAGAGGTTCACGCGGAACGCCCGCAGCATCTTCTCGACGCGCTCGTTCCTCCGCGACGGCCTCTCGATCCGCGTTCCGGCGGGAAGCTCGATGCTGTCGAGGACCCTGCCGGCCGACTCGTCCGGGATCATGAGGTCGACGCGCGAGAGCTGTCCTGTCATGCCGAAGCTGCGCTGCGCGGTCGCGATGTCGCAGATCGCGATGCTCCCGTTGAACGCCTTCGCCGGGCCGGCCGTGTCGAGCAGTCCGCGGACGATGAGCCGCCGCCGGTGCCCGCGGACGTTGAGCGTGATCGCGCTGCCGACTTGCAGGCGTTGCTCCCTCGCGAACGGAAGCGGCAGCACGACGGAATCCTCACGGAAGAGCTCGAGATAGCGCTGGATCGTGACGGGAGAAGCGCCCTGGCCGACGACGATGCGCGCATACCGGTAGTCGCGGAAGTGCAGGTCGCTGAGGAGGTCGACGCCGAGGAGCCGGATCGGCTGTTGCGACGGCTCGAGGATCCCGTCGATGTCGATCACCGGCGCGAAACGTCCGCCGGCGCTCCAGACGGGGCGGAGACGCATCAGGATCGTTTCGTCGAGCGGGGCGGCGTCGGGAACGAGCTGGTAGTTCGCGCGTCCTGCGATCGCGTCGACCGACTCGCGGAACGCGCGGAGCGCGCTCTGGTTCGCCAGCTGGATGGCGATGACGACCGCGACACCGACTGCGATGCCGAGGACGGTCAGCAGCGTTCGCGTCTTCTCGCGCAGCATCGGGCGGAGGACGAGCGCCCGCACGATCGCGAACTGCGAGGCAGCTCGCGAGGTCCGGGGCGATGGGAAGTCGCCGGTGGGCATGTCAGCGCTCCGTCCGGACGCTGGCCCGTCCGTCGGCCACGTGGATCACGTAGTCGCCGTACGCCGCCGCGACGTCGGAATGCGTCGCCATCACGATCGTCGGCCGAAGCGCCTGGTGGACGCCGCGGATCAGCTCGAGCACGCGGAGGCCGCTGGCGGAGTCGAGGTTTCCGGTCGGCTCGTCGGCGAGGATCAGCGCGGGGCGGTGGACGATCGCGCGGCCGATCGCGACGCGTTGCATCTCGCCCCCCGAGAGCTCGTTGGGATAGTGGTCCGCGCGATGGGAGAGTCCGACTTCGTCGAGGACGCGGTCGACCCGCTCGGCGGCTTCCCGCCGGCCGGTGCGGAGGAGAGCGAGGGGAAACCCGACGTTCTCGCGGACCTTCAGCGTGGGGATCAGGTTGAAGAACTGGAAGACGAAGCCGAGCGAAGTGCGGCGCAACTGCGTGAGGCCGCGCTCGTCGAGTGCCGACGTTTCGACGTCGCCGAGGAAGACCTGGCCGGCGGTCGGACGCTCGACGGCGCCCATCAGGTTCAGCAGCGTCGACTTCCCGCTGCCGGAAGCTCCCATCAGCACCGCGAAATCGCCCGCGGCGATGTCGAGCGACACGTCGTCGAGCACGTGAACCGCAGCCGACTCTTCACTGCGTCCGTAGTCGTGGCTGACGTTTCTGAGCGAGATTCGCATCCGAGATGGCTCGATTCTAGCGAGAGGAAAGTCTGGACGGGCGGCGGGATGACACTCTGGAACCGCTGGTGTATTGTCGCCGCCATTCGGAGGACCTGATGGACGAAAACACAACATCGACGACCGGCTCGCCCGCCGGCGACGGTGCCGGCACCGAGTCAGATGGGCGTTTCGGCAAGAGTCGGGAGTTCGTTTCGGATAAGTACCGCGCCGCCTCCGACGCCGTGCGCGATGGCTACGGCACGGTGAAGGAAAAGGTCGGCGAAGTCGATTTCGCGGGCATGACCGAGAGCGTGCGGACCTACGTCCGCTCCAACCCCGGGAAAGCGCTGCTGATCTCGGTCGGCGTCGGCTTTCTCGTGGGGCTCCTGCTCCGCAGGGACGAGGAGGAGTAGAGATGCCGCAGCGACCGCCTGACGAATACGAGCGCGCCGCCGCAGGTCTCGACTACGACCAGAACGATCCCATCCGGGAGCGGGCCGCCGCCATGGGCGCTACGATGGCCGAGAACGGCCCCGGAGCTCTGTTCGACGAGATCGAGAACCTCCTGCCGGAGATGTGGCGGGACCAGATCCGGACGTTTCCGATCGCCGCCGTCCTGGCCGGCTTCGGGATCGGCGTCTGGCTCGGCATGAAGAAGAGCGACGAGGTGATCGCCGCCGGCACCGCGATGGCCTCGGCCGCCGCCATGTCGAACGTCTCCTCGGTGATGGACAAGGTCCGCGGCGCCTAGAAAGCAAGGGCAGAGGATCGAAGGGGAAAGGAGGCGCACAGGCGCTTCCTTTCCTGCTTCTGCTCTCGACCCGTCGGACTTTCCGATACCTGGGACGCCGGCGCTTGTCGGTACAATGCCCGGTCAATGCCGGCCAAGGTGTCCGCGCTCCGCATTCCACTCCTCGTCCCGGACTCTCCCCATCATCTGGAGTCTCTCGCGGGCGAGGTGCATCGGACCTATTTCTTCAAATACCCGCCGTTGCCGGTGCGCTGGGGTCAGCAGATCTCCCGCCGGCGCCGCCGGAGCATCCGGCTCGGTTCCTACAACCACGCCACCGTCGAGATCAGGATCCACCCGATCCTCAACTCCCCGCACGTGCCGGCGTTCTTCATCCAGTCGGTGATCCACCACGAGTACCTGCATCACGTCCTCGGCGCGCCGCACAACCGCCGCTTCCACGCCGCCGAGCGCAAGTACCGCTACCACCGCGAATCGCAGGAGTGGCTCCGCATCCACCTCTTCCTCCTTCTCGGCAGGAAGAAGGGGGAACTGCGGCCGCGGCGGAGCCGCGTGCGGACGGTCGAGGAGAGCGGGGGGCCCTTGCAGTTACTGCTGTTTTGAGGGGGGAGCGGAAGTGTGAAGTGTGAAGTGTGAAGT
>JBAQWH010000439.1:0-3422 GCA_049298815.1 Thermoanaerobaculia bacterium
GCGCCGTCCGGTGGACGCACCGTCACCGTCGTGGTCACCGTGATCCCGTTGTACGTCGCGGCGACGTCGACCACCCGCTCCTTCTTCCCGTGCACGGTGTCTCCGGTGACCGGGAACGACGCGGTCACCGCTCCCTCCGGTACGAGTACGGTCGCAGGCACGGTCACGATGTTACGCCGCTGCGGCTCGATCGCCACCACTGCACCACCGAACGGCGCCGGCCCGCTGAGCGTCACCGTCGCGGTCGCCGTCGCGCCGCTCGCGAAAATCGGTTCATGGGGTCAAAATCGGTTCATGGGGTCAGGTCCGCTCCCCGCGCCGGCAACGGCCTCAGGGTTTCTCGATGACCTTCTACCGCGGGTAGATCGCAGCCGCGAGCCGCACCCGAAATCTTCCATTCCGAGGAGATTTCGATCGCGAATTCAGCGATTCTCACTCGCCCTCACTGCGTTCGCGTTTCACCGAGGTAGCCTCGGTGCGTGGCACGACCGCTGCGCGTCGAAGTCCCGGGTGGCATCTTTCACGTCTGGAATCGGGGCGTGAACCGGGCGGACATCGTCTTCGATGACGATGACCGTCAGCTCTTCTTCGACCTGCTTTCAAAGGTCATCCGTCGCTTCGGCTGGATCATCATCGAGCCGGTGCTGATGACGAACCACTTTCACCTCGTGATCAAAACGCCGGAGCCCACTCTTTCGCGCGGCATGAAGTGGCTTCAGCAGAAATTCGTCCAGCACATCAATCGCCGCTACGACCGCGTCGGGCCTCTGTTCCAGGGACGCTTCAAACACCAGCTCGTCGAGAGCGGCGCGTATCTGCTCGAGCTCCTCCGCTATGTCGCGCTCAATCCCGTGCGCGCGAAGATGGTCCAACGAACGGAGGATTACCGCTGGAGCGGCTACCGCTGGCTTGCCGGATACGAGACTCCGCCCGACTGGTACAAGCCCGGCGAGATGTTGAGCGCGTTCGGACCCGACCTCCAGAGCCAGCAGCGCGAGTTCCGCCGGTTCACCGAAGCGGCCGCCGGCATCATGCGCGCCCCATGGTCCGATGCGATCGGACAGATCTTCATCGGCAGTCAGACGTGGGTCGAGTCGATGCGGAGTCTGATCGAGTCGAAGCCGCGCAGCACCGATCACCCGGCCGAGCAAAGGTACGCGGTGCGCCCTCGGCCGGCGAAGGTGGTCGAGGTGGTCGCGAGCGTCTTCGAGACCACGCCCGAGGAGATCCGCGCCAGCCATGGCACGATCGAGCGGAGAGTCGTCGCGTGGCTCGGTTGCTACGAGTCGATGGCACGACTCGGCGCGATCGGCGCGGTGCTGCGGCTGCGCAGCACGTCACGCGCCTCGGAGCTGATCGCGGAATGCGATCGCGATGCCGGCCTCCCCGCGCACAAGAACCTGAGGATCGCCCTCGACCGCTGCCTCGATCTGCTGCGTCGCGAGATGAAGCCGGTGATGCCGCGGTTCCGGGAGTTCTTCCCATCGGTCTCTCCACACGCCGTTTCACCACCCTGAACTGCGCCCAGTCCCCTGGATGCGAGCGTGTTGACTCGACTCGGTGGCCGAGGTGTGCTCAGACGGTGAATCGGAAGGCCGAGCAAAGGGTCGTTGCGTAAGGTGCGATGCTCGCTGCGGCCAAACGTCGCTCGTAAGTCTCGTCCGAATGACAATCCGGCCAGGCATTGACTCCGGAAGCGCATCCGTGCGCGGTCTTCCACGACCATCGACCCGCGGACCGCGGACCTGACCCCACTTTTCCTAGCTGGATATGCTTGCGCGTACTGCGCCCAACCTGACCGGTACCATCTAAAGATGTTAAACGTCTGTCACCTCACCGAATCTGCAAGAACGCCGCTGCGCAGGCCGATGCCGGTAAGCCACTCGGCCTCTACATTCTCGATTGAGATATCAACGGCTGCGCTCTCGCTGAAGTCGGCGAAGACTTGCGAGTATCCAACCTGCAACTCAGGGCGAGGCGTGCGCAGGACAGGCGCGAGTTTGTCGAGCCACGACCTCAGGATGGCCTGAGCGTCCGTCCGGTCGCGACTCGCGCATTTGGCCCACATGTGGCGGACAGTGCGGGTATCCCTCTCCACCATGAACGTTATGAAGCACGTGCCAGACTCGTCGGCCCAGTGCAGATCGTGGCCACCGACTTGGGCGATTACCTTCAGACGACGCGAGTCCGGTCCGGGAAGCAACCGCCTAACCGACGATTCGCTGATCGGGAAAACTCGGTCGGCCGCGAGATTAGCGAAGACGCTACCGACGGTTTCGTGCGCTGCGCGAACCGACGACGTGCCCTGCGTCGAACTGCAGGCCGCCGCCACGACGGCCCAAGCGAAAAGCAGTAACCTAATGGCGCCGCGCTTGTGATGCTGCCGCAAAACTCGCCACACGGGTGCGAAACAGTCCGACTGACGCCCTGCATATCGCATTGCATTCATCCTCACCGAACTCCTGACGCTCAAGCGAATTCAACCATTGCCCCAGATCACCAATGATGTCGTCGATGTGCTGTACCTCATGAATTTCGTGCCACGGATCTCCAGGGTAAGGTTGTTCAGAGGCTAGGTACATGTCGTATGCGAGAACGGCCGAAAACCGGGGGCTCCAATTGTTGCCACACCCCACGCAGGTGCAGGTAAGCGACGAGTCCCGATCAAAGTCGCGGCCGAAATCAGTGCACGAGAGCTGGCCGAGGCATACCGGAGGGAGTTGTCTCCTCCGAGCGTATCGCTCGATACGACGATGCTGCGTCGAAATCGAGTAGAGGCCAAGTGGGTCGGCGGTGCCTACAGGCGACTCATCGGCATACATGTAAAGCGCGCTGCCGTCGTAGGGGAACCTCCGGAAGACGGGATCCGGCTGCGTGTACCGCCCCCACCCCACCCGATACCACCTGAATATGTTGTACGCGAACTCCGAGTCGCCCGCCTCCTGCCCCGGCAAACGCAGCGGCTGGTAGATGTCGGTACCGACACGGAACGTGTGAACCGCGCCGTACGGCTCGTGCTCCGCGCGCCAGACGACGGTTGCCGAGGAGTCGGTCTGGAGGAGCGGCGCGCCGAGGTGGTCGTTGAAGTACCAGGCGACCTCACCGGTCGTGCGGTTCACCTGCGCGAGCGGCTGGCCGGCGAACCAGATGTACTCGTATTCGATGCGCGGCGCCGGCAGCGACGTTTCTTCGCTCTCCGCCATCAGGTTCAGCTCTGGCGTGTAGAAGGAGTAGCGCCGCGCGTAGTCGGTCGCAGCGAACGTCGCGATCGGCGCTGTGGCCGTTGCGGTGAGGCATGGCACGAGCGCGGCGGAGGCGCACTGGATGGCGGACGGCGGACCGGCCTGCATTGCGCCGTCCGGTGGACGCACCGTCACCGTCGTGGTCACCGTGATCCCGTTGTACGTCGCGGCGACGTCGAC
>JBAQWH010000440.1:0-2650 GCA_049298815.1 Thermoanaerobaculia bacterium
GCCGAGAGGCGGTCGGTCCCGACCGGTCCGGCGACCCCCGCGAGCGCCAGGTCGACGTGCTCGCGCACACTCTGCTCGACCTCGCTCGCCTCGACCGCGCGCGTCCCGCGCAACGCATTGCGCATTCGCTGCAGATAGATTTCGAATCTGACTCTTGCATCCGGCGTGAGCTCGATCATCGCTCCCGCTCCTTTCGCAGCTGCTCGATTCCTTCGTGGAGGGCCTGCCAGTGCTCGTTCATCGCTCGCAGCTCGGCACGTCCGCGCGGTGTCAGCCGGTAGTACTTACGTGCCGGGCCCGAAGTTGATTCTTCGATGTAGCTCTCGACATGTTCGTCGTTCCGCAGGCGGCTGAGAATCGGATAGATCGTCCCCTCGGCGATGACGAGTGAGTCGACCGCGGACAGCCGGCGGACGATCTCGTACCCGTACTGCGCTCCGTTGCCCAGAACGTTGAGGATGGCGAGCTCGAGGAGACCCTTTCGAAGCTGTGTCGTCCAGTTCACGTAGAAATCCTCGCTCATGGTCATGCAATGTAGTGTGTCGCATGGTACCTGTCAATACGAGGTATCTGCCAAAAGGTTTTCGCCGCACGCCCCCGAGGGACTCAGGAACCCGAGGAACCGAGGAACCCGAGGAACCGAGGAACCCGAGGAACTCCCCTCCCCGCGTTGACGGCGGCCCCGTCTTCGCACACCGTCGCCACCAGATGGACCTGCTCGGCCTCTTCGTCTGGAGCTTCCTCGCCGCGACACTCATCCCGCTCGGCTCGGAGCCCGCGCTCGCCGCGATCGTCGACCGCCGCGACACGCTGGCGCTGCCGGTCCTGATCGCGACGCTGGGCAACTACCTCGGCGCCTGCACGACCTACGGCATCGCCTATTCGGCAGCCCGGGCGGTCCACGACGAGCGCGCAGTGGCACGGATGGAGAAGGCCGCCGCGATAGTCAGGCGCTACGGCTCGCCGGCCCTGCTGCTCTCGTGGGTCCCGATCATCGGCGACGCGATCGTCGCCGCCGCCGGCGCCGCGCGCGTCCCGTTCCTCCCCTTCTCGATCTGGACGATCGTCGGGAAAGCGGTCCGCTATCTCGCGCTCGCCGCCGTCGTCCAGGCGGCGACCGGCAACCTTTGATCTGTCAGCAGCGGCGCATCCCCCTGCCGGGTGGTGGTGACAGACCCACGCTCGACGTACATTCAGAGGGTCCAACTTAGACGAGTTCGGGGGCGCGGTGACCGGCTACGACGGAAAGGTCGTTGTGACGTCATCGCGGCGGGTGGACCGCTGCGATCAGAGTGCCGCGCCTTCTCGGCTGCGTCACCTTGCCGGCGCACCCGAGGCGCTCGTTGGACTCTTTCCGCAGCCGGTTCATGACGTCCCGCGCGAAGGACGGAGCGGACATGACGGTTGCCAGTTTCTCGCAGACCGCACGATCGGTCATCTTCAGGCTCGTGAAGCGCTCGAGAGCCTTTGGGAGCGCGTCCTGGAGCTCCATGATGTGCAGCCGCTCGTGCGGAAGGTAGCGCGTGTCGGCGGCGTGGATCACGATCCCGAACTCGAAGCTGGCGGAGAGCTCCCACTCCCCATTCCGCTCGGTGCAGCCGCATCGGAAGCGCTCGGCCACGAAGTCCGTGCACGCCCGGACGTCCCGGGCGGAGCGGCAGATGCGGGCGAGCGATCGCGGGTCCGGGTGGACGATGATCTCCTCGTGCTGCAGGACGGCCCGCACGGCTCGCGGCTCCCTTTGTGCCAGCGCTGCGGCAGCCCAGCCGAGGAGGAGAAGAAGGATCGGCATCAGTTCGGGACGACGCGCGGCGTACATGGGTCACCTCCGTCGCAGGGCAGATCGCCGTCCGTCGGGACGGCGGGTCTCGGGGGGAATCCGCTTGACGATTGCGGGCAATCTGGTTCCGCGGCCGGGGCGGAAAGTCAGCCGAAAAGCACGAAAAAAGCAGGACTTCGATGACCTTCCGGTTCGGCGAGTACACCTTCGACCCGTCCCTGCAGGAGCTGAGGCGCGGCGACGAGCGCCTGGCGCTCACGCCGAAAGTGATCAGCCTCCTCGAGCTCTTGATCGAGTGCCGCGGGACGCTGGTGACGCACGCCGACATCCAGGACAGGCTCTGGCCCGACGTCGTCGTCGCCGAAGCGAACGTGAAGAACCTCGTCTCGACGCTGCGTGGCGTGCTCGATGACCACGAGCGCGACGGGCGTTTCATCCGCAATGTCCACCACCGCGGCTATGTGTTCACGGACGCGGTCATCGAGGTCTCGCACGGCGCGCACGTATCGGCCCACCTCGTCCGAGGGGACGAGATCATCCGGCTGGCTCCCGGAAGGAACGTGATCGGACGCCGGCAGGAGTCGGCGGTCGCGTTCGAAGACGCGAGCGTCTCGCGCATCCACGCCGCGATCACGATCCACGGGGCCGACATCACGCTCGAGGACCTCGAGAGCAAGAACGGGACGTTCGTCGACGGCGTGCGCATCGACAAGCCGCTGGCGCTGGACGACCGCCACGTCCTCATCTTCGGGGACGTCGCAACGCACTTCTCGCGGACGCATGACGACGCGACGACCGATTCGGTCCATTTGGGCGTGAGCGACACCGCCAGGCCCCGAGCGGTAGCGGCGGCGCTCGGCAGAGCGCGGC
>JBAQWH010000441.1:0-3977 GCA_049298815.1 Thermoanaerobaculia bacterium
GTGGTTAGTCGTTAGTCGTTAGTGGAGCGGCGCCTCGACGGCGCCGCCGACGGCCGGCACGCGTTGTCGAGTTCCGGTCGAGGCTTCCACCGCGCTCAGATCCCAATCACTGGCCAGCGGTCTACTAACGACTAACGACTAACCACTAACGACTAGCCTCTGACGACTAACCACTAACGACTCACAAGATGTTGATCGGATCGACGTCGATCACGACGTCGACACCTTTCCACTTCTTCGACAGCATCGCCGCTTCGACGGCACGCCGAAGGCCGGTGCGCTGCGGTGAGCGCAGCAGGATCTGATAACGCCAGACCCCCTTGATGCGCTCGAGGGGCGCGGGGGCCGGACCCTGGACTCGGGTCCCCGCGAGCGGCTCGACCGCCTTCTCGAGCTTGCGGCCCGACTCGTTCGCCGCGGCCTCGACCTCCAGACGGTCCTCCCCGTGGAAGAGGATCGCGATCATCGCGGTGACCGGCGGGTAGTGAAACGTCTTCCGGAACTCGATCTCCGACTCGAAGAACGCGTCGTAGTCGTGACGCAGCGCATGCTGGATCGCGTAGTGGTTCGGGAACGCCGTCTGGATCAGCACCCGCCCGCGAAGCTCGCCACGCCCGGCCCGCCCCGCGACCTGCGTCAGCAGGTAGAACGTCTTCTCGGCGGAGCGGAAGTCGGGATAGCCGAGGATCGAGTCGGCGTTGAGCACGCCGGTCAGCGTCACGTTCGGGAAGTGGTGCCCTTTGCTGAGCATCTGCGTGCCGATCAGGGCGCGCGTCTCCCCTTTGCGGAAGCGATCAAGGATCCCGACGAGCGACCCTTTCCGCCGGGTGGAATCGCGATCGAGGACCTCCACGGACACGTCGGGAAAGTCGCGGCGGAAACGCTCCTCGACCTTCTCCGTCCCGAACCCGATCGGCTGCAGCACCTCTCCGTTACAGACGATGCACTTCGGCGGGATCCGGTCGCGGTGGCCGCAGTAGTGACAGATGAGCAGCCCCGCGCGGCGGTGAACAGTGAGCGTCACGCTGCAGTCGGCGCAGCGGAACTCATGGCCGCATTCGCGGCAGAGCAGGTAGGGCGCGTAGCCCCGGCGGTTCATCAGGATGATCGCCTGCTCGCCCGCGTCGAAGGTCTCGCGCATGGCGGTCCGCAGCTCGCCGCTGAAGATCACGAAGCCTCGATCTTCCTTCTCGCCGCGCTCCTTCCTGAGGTCGATCACGTCGGCGCGTGGAAGAGGCCGGTCCTCGACCCGGAGCCTCATCGGAAGCAGCGTGTACTTTCCGCGCGCCGCATTCTCGCGGGTCTCGAGCGAGGGCGTCGCCGAGCCGAGGACCACGGGAATCTTCCGCAGTTGCGCGCGGACGACGGCCAGGTCGCGCGCGTTGTAGCGGGGGGTCTCTTCCTGCTTGTAGGCACCGTCCCCTTCCTCGTCGATCACGATGACGCCGAGGCGTGGGAAGGGGGTGAAGAGCGCGGACCGAGGGCCGATCGCGACGTCGACCTCCCCCCGGCGCGCCCGCCACCACTGGTCGTACCGCTCGCTCGCGGAGAGGCTGCTGTGCAGGATCGCGATCCGGTCGCCGAACCGCTCCCGCAGTCGCGAAGCGAACACGGGAGTGAGGGAGATCTCGGGCACCAGCAGCAGCGCCTGCTCTCCCCGCTTCACCACCTCGCGCATGATCTCGATGTAGACCTCGGTCTTGCCGCTGCCGGTCACGCCCTGGAGAAGGAACGGCGAGAAGGTGCCGAGGGCCGACTTCACGGTGTCGATCGCATGGCGCTGCTCGGAGGAGTATCGGATCTCGCCGGCCGCCGTGTCATCGAGGCCCGCCAGAAACGCGTCGAGAGTGTGCCGCCGCGGTCGGCGTTCGACCCGCACGGCCCCTTTCTTGACCAGAGCGTTCAGCACCGACGTCGTCACCCCGGCATGCTCGAGTGCTCGGACGGAGGCTTCGCCGTTCCGCTTGCGCAGGATCTCGACTGCTGCCTCCTGCTTCGGCGTCAACAGCGCCGATTCTTCGTCGATGCCGGCAGTCGGTGCGCTCTCGGCCAGCGTGACGAAGCGGTCGTACCGGATCCCGACGCCGTCACGGAACTGCTCCTCGATCGAGACGATGCCGGCGTCTTTCAACCGCTGCAGCGAGCTGCGCGAAACCTTCAGATCCTCGATGATCGAGCGGAACGGGAGCGGCCGCCTGCGGAGCTCGGCGAGCAGCGGCAGGTCGGCGTCGAGGACTGTCTTTTCGTTTCGCGCCCGGCTGACGTCGTCGTCCGAGACGACCAGCGATACCTGCCGCTTGCCACGAGCTGCCATGTTCGCGGGAAGTGCGACCCTCAGCATCTCGCCAAGCGGCGCGATGTAGTACTCGGCAGCCCAGCGGCAGAGCTCGATGATCTCGGGAAGGAGCGCCGGCTCCTCGTCGTCGAGCACCGTGCGGATGCTTTTCATCCGCCCCTTCTCGACCGGCGCCTCGTCACGCAGGGCCACTACGAAGGCGGTCGAGAGCTTGGCGCCGAATGGAACTTCGACGCGCGAGCCGAGACGAACGGCATCGCGCAGCTCGACCGGGATCGCGTACGTGAACGTCCCGTGCACGCCGATCGGCAGCGCAACCTCGGCGAACTCGGAGATTCCGGAGGTCATTCGTTCCCGCCCGGAGCGCGTGCAGGGTTCCTCAGAGTCCGATCCCGAGCTCCGCCATCACCTTCTTCATGTCGTTCCAGACATCCTTCTTGGCGGAAGGATTTCTCAAAAGGTAGGCGGGGTGGTACGTCGGCATCACCTTGACCCCGTCGAGCTCGAGCCACTGGCCGCGCGTGTTGGAGATGGCGTGCGACTGGCCGGTGAGGCTCTGGAACGCGAAGCGGCCGAGCGTGACGATGACCTTCGGCTGGATCAACTCGATCTGCCGGCGGATCAATGGCCGGCAGGCGTCGAGCTCGTCCGGGTCGGGATTGCGGTTCTCCGGCGGGCGGCACTTGATCACGTTCGCGATGTAGACCTGCTCGCGCGAGAGCTTCATCGCCTTGATGATGTCGGTGAGGAGTTGGCCGGCGCGTCCGACGAAGGGCTCCCCTTTCAGATCTTCGTCCCTGCCCGGAGCTTCGCCGACGAACATCAGGTCGGCGTTCGGGTCGCCGACGCCGAAGACGAGGTTCGTGCGTGTATCGCCGAGGCGGCAGTTCAGGCAGGGGGCGGTAAGGGCCTGCAGGGCGGCGAGCGAGGTGCAGGCGCCCACCGATGCGGGGTTGATCCCGGACGGGTCGTCGTCGGAGGGAGGTCCCGTGACCCCAGCGCCTGCCGGGGCGGCGGCTGGCCGGTTCCGGCTCCGACCGCCGGCGAGATCGAGATGCGTGAAACCGAAGTCGCGGAGCAGCTGAAGCTCGCGAAGGACGTCCTGATCCATCCGGCGATTATATGGTCCCGACCCGAGCGGACCGCGAGGCTCCGCGCTACGAGGCGATGCGTGCGGCGACGATCGCGAGGATGCGCTGCGCGACGGTCGCCTTGGCGGAGCGCTCGATGCGCTCGACGACGCCATCGCGGTCGAAGACGACGACCTCGTTCTCGTCGGAATCGAATCCGATCGCGCGATCCGACACGTCGTTCGCGACGATGAGGTCCGCTCCCTTGCGGGACAGCTTCTCGCGAGCGTTCCCCTCGACGGAGTCGGTCTCGGCCGCGAACGCCACGAGGAACGGGCGCGGCTGGAGAAGCGCGAGGTCGGCAAGGATGTCGGGCGTCTTCCGCAGCGTGAGCGTCAGCTCGTCGGATAACGGGTCCTTCTTGATCTTGCGGTCCGCAACCGCGAGCGCTTCGAAGTCGGCGACGGCCGCGGCCTTGATCACGATGTGGTTCTGGGGGGCGCGCGACATCACGGCGTCGTGCATTTCGCGGGCGGTCGAGACGCGGACGAGCTCGACGGCCGCCGGAGCGGCCAGGTTCGTCGGGCCGCTCACGAGAGTCACTCGCGCAC